>JAUIKJ010000198.1 GCA_030430835.1 Candidatus Hydrogenedentota bacterium | reverse complement strand
CAACGCCAGGAGCAGCAGCGGCAGCGTCAGGGGCAGCGTCGGCACGTGCAGCGGCCTGCACAGCCCGCCCGCGCACCACGGCAGCAACGCCCCGCGCCCGCTCCACCGCGCCCGGCGCGTTCGGCCGAGCCGTCGCTCGCGGCGGTGTTCAGCAACCTGGACGCCGTGCGCCAGGGCATTGTGCTGCAGGAGGTGCTCGGACCGCCCAAGGCCTTGCGCGACCTGCCCTAGGGCCACTATCCTGAAACACGAACGCCCGCCAGATTCCTGGCGGGCGTTTTTCGTGTACTTGCGGGGAGGTTGAATCAGGCCTCCTGTGCAGGCTTCGCGTTGGGGTTACACTTGCCGCAGACCGTGCCCGCAGAACGCGCCTCGACGCAGCAGGGGTGGTCACAGTCCTTGTTGGCCAAGACCGCCGTGGCACAGCAACTGCCTTCATCGAACAAATTGACTGCCGCCGGTGCATCGTCCGTCGCCACCGCGCCGGGATTGCACTTCGCGCAGACCACGCCCGTGTCCCGCGCTTCCACACAGCAGGGGTGATCGCATTTCTTGGCTTCGGCAAGTGCCGCCGCGCAGCAACCGCCCGCATCGAAGCGCTTTACCAATGCCACGAAGTCCGCCGCGCCCGGGTTGCACTTCACGCAGGCCTCGAGCTTCTCCCGGGCCTCGACGCAGCAGGGGTGGCTGCAGTCTTTTTCATCCGCCTTCGACGCGGTGCAGCAGCTGCCTTCGTCCAGCGAAGCCTCGAGAATCTTTTCCGGAGCGGGTGCCGCAGCGGGCGCCTCCTCCGCCGGCTTCTCTTCCGCCGGCGCCTCGTCTGCAGGCGCGTCATCTTTCATTTCTTCCTCGGGCTTTGCTTCCTCCGGCGCGGGATCCGGCGCGAGCTGCTCACCGAGATTCGTCGTAACGCCGGGGATTGCCGCCGCCAGCTTCTGCGCGCCTTCCGGCGTCACCCCCGTTTGCCAGAGATAGACCTTCTCCAGATTACCAAGGCCGGCAAGGCTGTCCAGCCCCGCATCGGTTACCTTCGTGCCGTAGAGATTCAGGTAGCGCAGGTGTTGCAGGCCCGCGAGGTGCGCGAGCGCGGGATCGCCGATCGCCGTATTCTCCAGATGCAGGCGCGTCAGCTTCGGCAAGGATTCGAGCGCGGCGAGCCCACTGTCGCTTACCTTGGTCTTCGCCAGGTTTAGCCAGGTGAGCTGGTTCGCCACCGGTGCCAACAGGGCCAGTTCCTCATCGGTGATCGCGTCGCCCTGCAGGTTGAAATCCACCCGCAGCAGCGGCGTCTTCTGATCCAGCGGCAAGACCAGGGCGCCTGCATCCCGCAGTTTTGCCAAGGCTTCTTCCGGTGCGGGGGCGGTGCCGTCTGCAAGTGTCGCCAGCAGTTCTTCCATCGTCGGCTTGCCGGGACCCGCGGGACCGGCCGGTGCCGGCGCCGCCGCCTCGGTCCACGCGCCGAAGTCCGCGCCACCTTCGATCCAGCGCTTGACCAGATCGATCTGTTCGGCCGTTAGCGGATCGCCCGAGCCGGGCATGATGTCCGGGTCGTCCTCCGGCAGGATAATGAGATTGTGCAAGGAGCTCTCTTCGGGCTTGCCAGCGGTAAAGATGGCGCCGTTCTCGCCTCCCGCCTCGATATGGGCGCGCGTGTCCAGGCGGAGATCGCCCCGCTGCTTTTTCTCGCCATGGCAACTTACGCAGCGCGCCTCGAAAATGGGCCAGATTTCGTTTGCGAAGTCCGGTGCCTGGGCGGCCGCCGGCGCGCCAAGACCCGCAAGCAGGCCGAGGGAACAGAGAAAAATACCAAGTCTCATGGTGCTACAGTCTCCTGAAATGCCCGGGAGCCCCGGGTGCCGCGATGGAATTGCGGAAAACGACTACGATAACCCTGCAGTGCTCACACGTCAACCGCGCCCGGAAGCGGCACGCCGGCATCGGAATCCATCGGCAAGCGCAGGGATTCTGCCGCAAGCGTGCCCCGGCGGCGCACCGCCACGAGCTGCGCCGCGATACTCATGGCGATTTCCTCAACCGTCCGCGCGCCGAGGTCCAGGCCGACCGGCGACACGACGCGCTCAACCGCGTCGGCCGGGGCGATGCCGCGGTCCACAATCTCCCGGCGGATCAGCAGGCTCTTCCGGCGGCTGCCGATCATCCCGATAAAAGCAGCATCGGCGTTGACCACCGCCGCCAGGGCATCGCCATCGTGCCGGTGCCCCCGGGTCACGACCAGCACGTAGGTATTCCGGTCGATACCTTGTTTCCCGAGCTCCTCTGCGATATCGCCGCACACCACGCGGCGCGCGCCCGGGAGATTCTCCGCGTTCGCAAAGAGCGGACGGTCGTCCACGACCGTCACCTCGAAGCCGAGTCCCGCGGCCAGCGCCGTCACCGCCTTGCCGATGTGTCCCGCGCCCGCCACGATCAATCGTGGTGGCGGCGACACCGGCTCAAGAAAATACTCGGCGTCATCCACTTGGACTGCGCAGGCGTCCCCACCGCGGATTGCCTCGTCCAGCATCCCCGCGTCGAGCCCCGGCGGCGCGCTTTCCAGCCGATCATCCGGAATCCAGAAGGCCGTGCCTGGCACATGTCCCGGTGCCTTGGCGACCGTGACCAGTACGCCGCGCGTACCGTGATCCGCGGCGGTCAACATGCTGTGCCACACGGCGGCGTTCCGCTCGGGCGACGGATCCGAAAACAGCCGGACCTTGCCGCCGCAGACGAGTCCATCGTCCCAGCCGTCGATAGCGTCCAGCCGCAGTTCAAAGGCCTCGGCGGCATCCGTGTCCAAACCATGTAGCGCGCGTCGTCGCGCTTCCGCTTCCAGACATCCGCCGCCGAGCGTGCCATGCACTGCGCCCGTCGCCTCGAACAAGGCCTTGGCGCCCGCCTTTTGGGGTGTCGATCCCGTGCTGTGAATCACCGCCGCGAAGGCAAAGCGCCGCTCGCGCTCCAGCAAGTCAAGTGCGGTGCGATATAGGTCCATGCTCATCGGTCAATCCTGTGCATAGCGTCCTTACTATACAGGATGCGGTGTGCGGGCGGCGTGAAAATTACGCAGATACGAACCATCTCCGGTTGACACACCGCCGGAGCGATCCTATACTTCAGCCCACCCGCAGGGTCCGAGGGATTGAGTGAATCGGCCATGTTGGATGCCCATGTACTCGTCTTAAACAAGTCGTGGGTGGCGGTGAACATCACCCCCGCCCGCCGGGCCTTGTGTCTGCTTTTTCAGGGGCACGCCCGCGTGGTTCACCCCGAAGATTACTCCCTCCACGACTTCGACGCCTGGTGTGATGTGTCGCGCTTCGACACCGAGTTCGCTCGCGCCGGAAACTGCGTCTCCACCCCGCAATTCGACCTCCGCCTGCCCGAAGTGATCATTCTCTCGATGTTCAACGGTTTCGTCCGGCACGAGGTCAGCTTCTCGCGCCGCAACATCTTCGCGCGAGATCGGCACCGCTGCCAATATTGTGGCGAGCGGCCAGCGAAGCAGGAGTTGACCCTGGATCACGTGCTGCCCAAGTCGCGCGGGGGGAAGGATTCGTGGGATAACCTCGTGCTGGCCTGTGTTCAATGCAACGTGAGCAAGGGCAACCGTACGCCTGAGGAGGCGGGCATGCCGTTGTTGTCTCGGCCGGCTGCGCCACGCTGGCTCCCGCGCTTTGGTGCGCGTGTGCCCAAGAACGAACTCATGAGCTGGCAGCGCTTCGTCGACACCCGCTACTGGGGCATCGAGCAGGCGAGTTAGGGAGTGGGGGTGCAGCCGGGCGGTGCGCTACGCGTTGCAGACCGTGGCGGCCTCGGGCAGTTCGCGCGCGATAACATCGACCTGATACCCGTAGCCCGGACCCTGGATTGAATCCAACTGCAACTGGCCCCCACGTCGCCGGTACAAACCTGGATGTACCACGGCTTCGGCCGCGCTCGCATCGGGATAGAACTGCATTCCGTTCGTCTCCACGCCCATGATCGTACCCGCGTGCGCCGCCAGTAACACATGCGGAATCTGCGCCAGCATCGGGTTCGTCAGGTCCTGGACCATCAGCGTCATCCCGTGCGCCTTCGCCCAGCACAGCGATAGCAGCGCGCCGGTCTGCGTCTTGCACGTCTTCAGCGCGACGCCCGTCCAGCCCAGTTCACGCCCGCGCCGCACCACGCGCCAGTCGTGCGCGCTCTCGTCCATGAACAGCGGTTTGCGCGCGGACACGCTGTGTACATCGATCGCGTGCGCTTCGAGGTCGTAGGGGAAAGGCTGCTCGACGTAGAGGATCATCCCGTAAATCCGCGGATGATCCAGCACGAGCCGGTCCAGAATCTCATTGACATACGCCGGGTCAGTCACCGTGCAGTTAAAATCCGTGGTGAGCCAGTTTGCGCCTTCTTCAATCGCGGTCTCACCGACGCGTACCAGGCGTTCGTAGTCCCAAACCGCATCGTTCCCGCGCAGTTTGATCTTCAGGCAGTTCAGTCCGTCCGTCCGGATCCAGTCGCGCAACAGGACCGGATACCCGTCGTCCGGCTCGGTTCCATCCAACTCCGCCGCGTCGACCTTGTCCATCCCTCCCACCAGATGCCACGCGGGCAGCGATGCCGGACGCGGCGTGGTCAGGAAATTCGCGGGGTACTTCCCGGCGAAGGACACCGCCGTACCGGCTGCGGGCTCGAGAAAGGTAGCGAGATCCCGCGTCATGAATTCTGCGGTGTAGGTCTCGTAGATCGGCCGCTCCACGAGCTTGCCGTAGGCATCATGCAACGCGATGTCGAAGGCCGAGCAACACACCAGCGCTGCAAGCAGGGGCATCGGCTCGCCGCCGCGCTCGGCATTGAAGGCCTGCAACAACGCGGGCAACACGCCCTCAATGAAATCGTGCCCCACTTCCAGCGCGTGGCCCGTCCCCTCGAATCCCGCCCACGCCGCCGCAAGCCGCTTGGTGAAGTCTTCCAGCGCGGCGAAGCGCGCGTCGTAGGAAAGCGTGCCCGGCCACACCCACTGCACACTGAGCGGCGTCTCGCCCCAGCCCTCCGCCGTGTTCCCGGCGCCATCCCGCACCGTCATCTTCACCCGCGCACACACCGCATGCGTCAGGGTCTCCGACCCGAACTTCAGCGGGACACGCGTCTCCACGGGAAGGAAATAAAGGGTGGTCTGGGTGATCAGAATTTGCTGCGTCATGGGACCGCAAGCATAACGAATAGACCGCGCAGGATGCAGCCTTTACAGCCCCAGATTGTTCATCTGTTGGTTGATGTTCTGGTTCTGATTCGACTGCAGGCCGCGTACGTTGCTGCGGCTGCGCGTGCCCGCGCTGTTCACGCCGCTGTTGCCCATGCTGTTGAGCTGGTTCTGCACGCCGATCCCCGTCATCGTCTCGCCCATGAGACCGGCCCCGCCAACACCACCGCCGCGGCGCGGCGCGGCCCGACGCGGCGCAGGCGCCGCCTGCTGCGGATGTCCTACGTAGCCGTTCTGGTTGTCGTAGGTGAATTCCATTCCCGAAGCCGTGCGCGGTGGCGCGGGCAAATACTTCGGTGCAAGCGCATCCAGCGTCGGGGGGTAATACCCCACGTCCGTGCCGTAGCGATTGATCGCCGCGCGAATCGCGTTCATCGTCTGGTGGTCCTGCGGCGTCGGCCCCGTTGTATTCACCGGCCCATCCAGCAGTTGCCCGGTTGACGCGTCATAACCATAGGGCTGCCCATTCGCATGTGTGGGCACCGAGGGGAGATACTCCGGCACCAGCGCATCGAGGGACGGCGGATTGTAGCCCTTCTCGGCCTGATACACCTGAATTGCCTGGCGCAGGCTCGCCTCGGCGGACCCGTCCTTCGCGTGCCCCAGTTGCCGTTGCACCGCCTGCAACTGCTGCGCCTCCGCCTGCCCACGAATCGCCGTCGTCGTCAACACCTCGGCCATGCAGCCGGAAAAAACGACTACGCAAAAT
>JAUIKJ010000197.1 GCA_030430835.1 Candidatus Hydrogenedentota bacterium | reverse complement strand
CCGCGACCTGCCCTACGACCGCTTCATCATCGAACAGATTGCGGGCGACCTGTTGCCCGAGGCCACGCCGGACCAACGCATCGCGACGGGCTTCCTGCGCAACTCCATGATCAATGAAGAGGGCGGTGTCGACGTCGAAGAGTTTCGCTACGAAGCCATGGTCGATCGCGTGAATACGGTCGCCACCGTTTTCCTCGGGCTGACCATGAGCTGCGCACAATGCCACACCCACAAGTACGACCCCATCACCCAGCGCGAGTATTTCTCTTTCTACGCCTACCTCAACAACACCGACGACATCGAGATGGCGGTGGAGCGAGACGACATCGCCGCGGAGCAAGCGCGGATTCGCAACGAAGTTGAGGCGATGATTGCGGACCTGCCCAAGCACTTCCCGGCCGACCCGCCGGAGGAGACGAATGCGCTCGCGCGCGCGGGCAACCTCGGAAACAAGTTTGCCGCGTGGAAAGCCGCGAACACCACGAAGGCCGTGGACTGGCACATCGCCGATCCCGTGGAACTCCACTCGGATGGCCACGCCACCCTGACCCGCCTCGACGATGGGTCTATTCTCGCCAGCGGCGACAACCCGAACACCGACATCTATACCATCACGTTGCGCAGCGATCTGGACCGCATCTCCGCGATTCGTATCGAGGCCCTGCCGGACGACAGCCTGCCCGGCGGCGGACCCGGGCGCGGCGTGATCATGTCGGATGGCGATTTCATGCTCAGCGAGGTGGCCTTGGCGGCCGCGCCCTGGTCGTCTCCCGCCGAGATCGCGCTCGCCGCGCTGCAGGACGCCACCGAAGACTACGCGAGCGAGGGACGCAGCGCAGCCCTTGCGCTCGACGGCAAGCGTGATACCGGCTGGTCGATCAAGGGTGCCGCGGGTCAGCCGCACGCCGCGGTATTCAACCTCGCCGAGCCCGTACAGGCGGAAGGCGGCACCCTGCTCAAGCTGACGCTGGAGCAGTTCTACGTGCACCAGCATACGCTCGGCCGTTTCCGAATCTCGGTGGCCGACGCCAAACAGACGGTTGCCGCATCCGGCTTGCCGCACGGCATCGAGGCTACGCTGCGGATTCCGGAGGCCGATCGCAGCCCGGCCCAGCGCGACGCGTTGATGCGCTACTTCCTGCTGCACACCCCCGAACTCGCAGAACAACAGAAAGCGATCGCGGACCTCAAGGCCTCGATGCCCAAGTTCCCCACGACCCTGGCACTCGCCGAGCGCGAGGTGCCACGCGTCACGCGTATGCACAAGCGCGGTGAATTTCTGAGCCCGGGCGTGGAAGTATCACCGGGTATCCCCGCCGTGTTGCCGGCGCCACCGTCCTACGCACCGCCCAGCCGCCTGACCCTCGCGCGCTGGATCGCCTCACCCGAAAACCCGCTCACCGCGCGCGTTGCCGTGAACCGCGCGTGGCAGGGGCACTTCGGCCGCGGCCTCGTGAATACCCCCGAAGACTTGGGCACGCGCAGCGAGGCGCCCTCGCATCCGGAACTGCTCGACTGGCTCTCGATCGAATTCCAGCGCCGCGGCTGGAGCCGCAAAGAACTCACGCGAATGATCGTCACCTCCGCCACCTATCGCCAGACGGCACGGGTCACCGCGGATCGGCACGCGGCCGATCCCGCCAACCGGCTGCTCGCGCGCGGCCCGCGCTTCCGTGCGGAGGCCGAGCTGATTCGCGACATTGCGCTTGCCGCCTCTGGCCTGCTCAATCCCGAGATTGGCGGTCCCAGCGTATACCCGCCGCTGCCGGATGGCGCCTTGTCTCTGGTGTATCCGGATCCCAATGGCTGGCCGACGGCCGAAGGCCCCGCGCGCTACCGCCGCGGCATCTACACCTTCTGGAAGCGGACCCTGCCCTATCCGGTGGCCACGGTCTTCGACGCGCCGACGCGCGATGCCGCCTGTGTCCAGCGCGTGCGATCCAGCACACCGCTGCAAGCGTTGACCCTGCTCAACGATGATCTCTTCCTCGACGCCGCGCGCGCGCTTGCTGCTACTGTACTGGACGAGACCCGGGGCGACACCGGCGCCGCGATGACCTTGGCCTTTGAACGTTGTACCGGCCGTCCGCCCGACCGTGAGGAAGCGGCCTGGCTCCGGGACTATCTGGAACGGCAGCACGACCGTTTCCGCCGCGGCGAGGCGGACCCGGCCGCGTTACTTGGTGCGGTGGATACGCTGGACGATCCTGAAACCCACGCGGCCTGGACCCTGCTCTGCCGTGTTATCCTGAATCTCGATGAAACGATCACACGAAGCTAAGAACTTGATCCACCGTTGCGACGGCGGCGCCCACGCGCCCGCCGCGTTGCCCGGCATCACCCGCCGCCATTTCTTCGAGGAGTGCGGGGTGGGGGTCGGTAAGATCGCGCTGGCCTCGCTGTTGTGCGGTGGGGCGCGCGCGGCCTTTGCGGCGGCGGACCCGATGCTCGCGCGGCCCCCGCAGTTCGCGGCGAAGGCGAAGCACGTCATCTACCTCTTCATGGCTGGCGCGCCGAGCCAACTCGATCTCTTCGACCCGAAGCCGGTGCTGAGCAAGCACGACGGCGAGCCGATTCCCGCGGAGATCGTGAAGGACCAGCGCTACGCCTTCATCCAGCGTGATGCCGCGCTCATGGGTTCGCGCTTCCAGTTCGCGAAGCGCGGCGAGTCCGGCGCGGAGATCTCCGAGATGCTCCCGCATCTCGCAACGGTCGCGGACGATATCGCGATCATTCGATCCATGCACACGAACCAGTTCAACCATGCCCCCGCGCAACTTTTCATGAACACGGGATCACCCCTGCCCGGCCGCCCGAGCATGGGCTCCTGGGTGAGCTACGGCCTCGGCAGCGAGTCGAGCGACCTGCCGGGCTTCGTCGTGCTCACCACGGGTCAGGGATCCAGCGGCGGCGCGAACAACTGGGGCGGCGGCTTCCTGCCGACGGTCTACCAGGGCGTGCCCTTCCGCAGCCAGGGCGATCCCATCCTCAATGTGGGCAATCCCGCGGGCATCGACGACGCCATGCAGCGCGAGGCGGTCGATCTCCTCGGCCGGATGAACGCGCACAGCCTCGAGCGTATCGGCGATCCCGAGATCGCCACACGCATCGCGAACTATGAACTCGCTTACCGCATGCAGAGCAGCGCGCCCGAGCTCATGGACCTCTCCGGCGAGTCGCCCGAGACCCTCGCGATGTACGGCGCGGAGCCGGGTGAGGCCAGCTTCGCGAACAACTGCCTGCTCGCGCGGCGCCTTGTCGAGCGCGGCGTACGCTTCGTCAATTGCTACCACGGTAGCTGGGACCATCACAGCGACGTCGAGGGCGGCCTGCGTGGCAAGTGCGCCGAGACCGATCGCGCCTGCGCCGCGCTGATCCAGGATCTCAAGCAGCGCGGGCTGCTCGACGAGACCCTCGTCGTCTGGGGCGGTGAATTCGGCCGCACGCCGATGGTCGAATCCAGCGCCGCGCTCGGCCGCAGCATGGGCCGCGATCACCACCCGCAGGCCTTCAGTATGTGGCTCGCCGGCGGCGGCATCAAGCCCGGCCAGACCCTCGGCGCGACCGACGACCTCGGCTTCCACATCACCGAGCGCCCGGTGCATGTCCACGATCTCCAGGCCACCATCCTCCAACTCCTCGGATTCGACCACACCCAGCTCACCTACCGCTTCCAGGGCCGCGACTTCCGCCTGACCGATGTGCATGGGGAAGTGGTCCAGGAACTGATAGCCTAAATTCTTGCCACCGATGAACACAGTTGGACTCCGATGGGAGCAGGCCTTGGTGTGTAGTCGGCAGAACAGTTAGAAGTTGGTAGCCCCGGGTTCGCCGCGACCCCGTCATTCCCGCGAAGGCGGGAATCCAGTGTACGCGTCCGCGCGTGCCGAAAAGACCACGCTGCGCCATCAGGCGCAACCGGTATTCGTCTTGATCAAATGCTCGAAGTAGTGACCGTAACAGTCATTCCACGATCACTGGATTCCCGCCTGCGCGGGAATGACGCAAGTTTCGGGCTGTTCCGGCTTGTTCGGGTTCACGCCATATCCCCGCCCTCACCCGCGAATTGGAAGCGTTGGGTGGCACGGTATTGCGCGCCTTGGCGCAATGCTGTGCTTTCCGCCGCGCACACCTGACCCCGCACAGCATTGCTTGATGACTCGCAATACCGTGCCACCCGAATAGCCATTCACGCTATAGATTGACGGCGTATCCCCCCGGTATTATCGGCATTCATCTGGAATCATCATTGGCGCACCAGTCAACCGGGAGGCCCTGACCATGACCGACATCAACCGCCGCACCTTTCTCGCATCCAGCGCAGGCGCATCTGCTGTCCTGGGCGTCTCCGGCGCCGCCGTAGCGGCGAAGCCGATGAAGAAAAAATTCCAGGGCGGCGCGAGCCCCTGGCCGATCTGTCTCGACACGGCGACCATCCGTCCCGCCTCGCTGGAGGACAAGGTCGCCTTCGCCGCGAAGGCGGGCTACGATGCGATTGAACCGTGGGACGGCGAGCTCGCGGAGTACGAGAAGAATGGCGGCAACCTCGAAGACCTTGGCAAGAAGATCAAGGACGCCGGCCTCTTCGTTCCCAGCGTCATCGGCCTGTGGAACGCCATCCCCGAGAACCAGGAGAAGTGGGACGCGAACATGGAGGCCACGCGCAATCGCATGCGCATGATCTCGGCCATCGGCGCGGAGCACGCGCAGGTCATCCCCAGCCGCGAAGTGACCGACGAGAAGTGGATGGCCGATCGCTACCGCGACCTCCTCGAGATCGGGCTGAACGACTACAACATCAACCCCGCCCTCGTCTTCGTCATCTTCCTGCCCGGCTCCCGCCGCATGGGCCAGGCCGTCGCCATCGCGATGGACGCCGATCACCCCAAGGCCAAGATCATTCCCGACGTCTTCCACATGTACATCGGCGATTCCAGCTTCGACAGCCTCCGCCGCATCAACGGCGACATGATCGCCATCTTCCAGTTCAACGACGCCCCCGCCACGCCCGAGAAAGCCGAACTCAAAGACAAGGATCGCGTCTACCCCGGCGACGGTATCCTCCCCCTCGAGCAATCCCTCCGTGACCTCCACGACATCGGCTTCACCGGCTGCGTCTCCGTCGAGCTCTACAACGAAGAATACTGGAAGCAGGACCTATACACCGTCGCCAAGACCGGCCTGGACAAGACGCTGGCGGTGATTGACAAGGCGCTGTAGACAGGGCAGGAACGCACCGCGCCAAGATATGTGGGAAGGAATTTCCATGACCACCCTCGGCATCATCTCCGACACGCACGGCCTGCTGCGCCCCGAGGCGCTTGACGCGCTGGCGGGCGTCGACCTAATTCTTCACGCGGGCGACATTGGCGACCGAGCCATCATCACCGCGCTCGAATCCATCGCGCCGGTCCACGCAATTCACGGCAACGTGGACGGCGGCGCGCTCGCCCGCGAGTTCCCCGCAACGGCCACCGTCGAGATCGCGGGCAAGATCTTCTTCCTCATTCACGACATCGCGGCGCTCGATTTCGATCCCGCCACGCGCAATATCGACGCGGTCATCTATGGCCATTCGCACAAGCCAACCATCGAGACGCGCGCCGAGGTGCTGTATCTCAATCCCGGCAGTGCGGGACCACGCCGCTTCTCGCTTCCCGTCACCGTTGCAACCCTCGAGATCGACGACGGGCATGTGCAACCCACGCTCCACGAACTCAAGGTCTGAGCGGATCATCGCGGGAGCGGGACGACGCAAAGGGAAACCGCCCCCGCAGCCCACGCCGCGCCCTGGTTTATGTCGAACACTATCACGCAAAACCGTAGTTCTTTCTCGGTGTGAGGGGCCAATGGAATAGAATGTTGACATAAAATGAACTTTGTGCATACTGATAGATACTGGAGCGGGAACCCTACCCACGCCACACGCGGCCCGAACGCGCGTGCCGGGGCCGGGGTCGTTCCCGAAGTCTATGAATTGGGGAAGTTTACACGGCAGTGATCCAGCCAGATTG
>JAUIKJ010000196.1 GCA_030430835.1 Candidatus Hydrogenedentota bacterium | reverse complement strand
GGTCTCGTCCTGCTGCCCGCACTGTTCGGACACGCTTGGACGCCCCTGAATACACCGGCAGACGCATACCTCGATACGGTCGAAGGCGTCTGTCGCGTGCTCGCCACCTACCTGAATGAACACGGGGCCGTCGTCGATCCCTATCTCGGGAAGGAGCACCAGTACAGCACCCCCTACTTCGCCGCGGCAGTGGGCGCACTGCTGCACGCCGGGCGCGCCTTGGACCTCAAGGAGGCGGGCGTGCGCGCCGCGGATCACGCACTTGCCGACTTTGCCGGTGGGCACCCCCAGATACCCGATGGGCATGGCGAGTTCTATCTCGCCGCCGTGGCCGCCATCGTCACGCACTACGAAGGTATCGTCACCGATACGCACCTGCAGCGCTGGCGGGACAGCGCAAGTACACCACTCGATACCGTGATCGAAGGCCGCAATGAGAAAATCAACAACTGGCGCACCTATGCCATGCGCGGCGAGACGGCCCGTGTCGGAGCCGGTCTGGCCAATGACCAGAAAACCCGTGCCTTTCTCCACGATGCCTGGACCCGGCGCACACAGCGCGAACGCGTCCTCCGCGACACGCGCCATCTTTACCAGGATTGGAACGGCCACCCACAGTCGCACGCGGTCGAGGCCGTCGGCCGGGTAAACCTGCTCGCGCTGGGTCCGTTGGCGGCTGGACTCGACGGCCTGCAAGACGCCCTCGCCGCCGGATCCGCCTACACCTTGCGTCTGCAGGATCCCACGGGTCAATGCCCGCCCAACGGCCGCACGGACAACCATGTTTTCAACGACGTACTCTACTGCCTCGCCTTTCATCTGATGGCGGATCGCAGCGAAGACACCGTGCTTCGCGGGCAATACCTCCGTGCCGCGCGCCTGGCATTTCAGAGCATTGATCGCTGGAAAGAAACCGAAGGCGACCGCGCCGGCGCGTTCTTCGTTACCAAGAACCACTTCGATCCCGCGGATCGCGTTGGCTACCAGCCCGCAAGCCAATACACCAACTACAACGCGACCATCGCCTTCCATCTCGCCGAGGCCCATGCACTCGCCCGCAAACAACAGGACTGGCAAGAGCATCCTGCTCCCGGTGAAATCGGGGGCTTCGTGCTGCAATCCGATCCGGCCTTCGGCAGCGTGACGGCGAACGCCGGCGGCCTACAGGTTTTCCTGAACCTGCGCGGCGACGACGTGCCGAAGTATGGCGACTACTGGACGCCGCTCGGCGCCGTGCGCTTTTCGCGCGCCAAATGGGACAGCCGCCTCGGTCCGCCCGATGGCCACCACGACGCCCGCAAGCGGCGTGGCGTCAGTTTCGCCCCCGCCTGGAAGGAGGGCGATCGCTGGGTGCATCTCGCCGAACGCGCACGGGACTATCGCGGCGTATTCACGCCCATCTCGGAACAACCCGATCGCGTGGAATTCACTGTACTCTACGCACCCGTCACGGGCGCGGGCGGGCCCAGTTTTTTTCACCATTTCGTCGTAACGCCGGAGGGCGTGCTGGCCGCCCTACGTTCGCCCAACCTCGATGATTTCGGGGTCACGCTGCCGGTACTCGTGGATGACGGCCGCGCGCTGGAAGTGACCGCGCGTGCACGCTACGTAGGCACCCGATATCCCGGCCGTGCGGACGCCCAATACTTCATTGCGCTGGGATCAGGTGCGCATATTGTGAAAGACGGAGAAGCCCTGCGCGGCAGCGTCGGCTGGATTCAACCTTATGTGCAACGGGGTCAAGGCCCGGTCCTGCATACCTTTGTCTACCCACGGCGCGAAGGCGAGGCATCCGTGCAGGAAGTGTTGCGTACGCGCAACGACATGCTCGCCGAGGAAGCGGTGCAATGATGATTCCGCCGGTCGAATCCGTTAGAATTTCCGGAGCGGGCAGGCCGCACAGGAGGAACATTGAATGGTCTCCGAAATCGTCACCAACTGCTTTCGCGTCAAGGTGAACGCCTTCTATCTGCCCGAGCGATCCCAGCCCGATGAGAACAAGTATCTCTACGCCTACCGTATCCGCATCACCAACGAAGGCGATTTCGCTGCGCGGCTTATCAGTCGCCACTGGATCATCGCCGATGCCCTCGGGAACGTCGAGGAAGTGAAGGGCCTCGGGGTCATCGGCGAACAGCCGCGTATCGCCCCCGGCGAGTCCTACGAATACAGCAGCGCCTGTCCGCTCCGCACCCAGTTCGGCGTGATGCGTGGCAGCTACCGGATGCGCGCGGACGACGGTCTTCGCTTCGATGTCGAAGTTTCGCCCTTTACCATGTACATCCCGGCGCTGAACAACTGACCGTCCCCGCGCACTTGCTTGGGCTTCGAACCCGCGAATGGCAAGTACACGCCCTGAGGCCTAGGTCGCTTCCGTATTGATCACGCAGCGGAAACCCACCGTAGGCACCTGCGCTTCCGGGAAAAGCCCCTTGCGAAAGGTCGATTGCAACTCATTCGGCGGTGAACTCCAGGATCCGCCGCGCAGTGAACGCCGCGGCGCCTCCGCCGCGCCCTTCGGATTCGTCCGCTGCTTCTGGTAGGGGACAAAGGGATCCGCTGTCCACTCGTACATATTGCCCGCGAGATCGAAGATTCCGTCGGGCGTTGCGCCCTCCTCGTGCATGGTCACGATGGAAGGCATGCCCAGGAAGTCATTGTAATTGGCAACCGTGGAATCGGGTCCATGGTTGCCCCACGGATACAGCCGGTTCTCCCGGCCGCGCGCGGCGAACTCCCACTGCATTTCGCTCGGCAGTTCCTTGCCGGCCCATGCCGCATAGGCCGCGGCTTCCATCCAGGACACGCCCACGACCGGCTGCTGCGGACCGTTGTACATCGGGTCGCGCCAGAACTTGGGTTCCGCTGCGCCCGTGGCCTGCAGGTATTCGGAGAATTGCGCGACGGTGACCGGGTACACATCCATCCAGAACGGCGCTACGGTTACTTCTTCTTCCGGCGCCTCGACTTCGCTGTTGTTGCTACCCATCAGGAAACTGCCGCCATCAAGAAACACCATGCCCTCCGTGGAGGTCGCGTTGTCGGATCGCGTCGCTACGGTGATCGCCTCGGTCTGCCGGCGGTACGATTCGTCGAAGGCCTTGTTCAACGCCCGGCGAAAGTCGCGCGCCGTGGCAAAGCGCCGCTCCCGCTCCGGCATCATCGCCTTCTCCAAAACGCTCAAGAGCGACGGGGCCACATCTTCGCGCGCACGCTCCACCGGCACCTGTTCCTCGATCGGCGTGCGCAGCGTCAACAATTCACGCAAGATCAAGCCCACGGCATAGATGTCCGCACGCGCGTCCATTGTCAGTTTCTTGACCTGTTCGGGCGCGGCGTAGGCCAGCGTGCCAATGACCTTCTTGCTCTCCGTGGATTCGCTCGCCTCCTGAAGTACTTCCTCCTGTACGGCTTTCGCCAAACCGAAATCCAGCACCTTGATCCGCTCTCCGGTGAGCACCATCACGTTCTCGGGCTTGATATCCCGGTGGATAACCGAACGGTGCGCGTACTCTAGCGCGCGCAGGATCTGTGAGGTAAAGGCGACCGCGAGCCGGATCGAAATGTACCGGCGCTCCTTGCGGTGGCCACGCAGAAAATCGCGAAGCGACTGCCCCTCGACGTATTCCATCGAAAGAAACAGGATCCCCTCCACGGTCCAACTCACGTCATGGACGGCCACGATATTCTCGTGCCGCAACCGCCGCGCGATCTGCGCTTCCTGAATGAAAAAGCGCTGGCCCTTCTCCGTGCTCAGCAGCTTCGGGTGCAGAAATTTGAGCGCCACCGTCTCGTCGACCAGCGTATCCTGCGCCTTGTACACGACACCCATGCCGCCCTTGCCGACGAACTCGCGGATCACATAGCGGTCGGTCACCCGGTCACCGCGTTCATAGTCGAGGTTCGCGTGCTTCTTGATATCTGTCGCACCGGGAACGACCAGTGCCTGGCCACAATTGAAGCACGATCCACGCTTTCCCTGTACCGTGGGAGGCACGAGAATACGCAGTCCGCAATGTGAACAGATCACCTGAATCATGGCGCGGGATCGTACACCCTGTGCGCCTGCGTCACAAGTGTTGCGTCGCCCGGTGGCGCGCCGGGTTGCGTAATGAGAATACTGCGGCCCCTTTTTCGGCGAAGCGCTTGAATCCGGCCGGGAATTTCCGCAAGGTTAATGTTTCGGCGATCCACCGGTAGCATACGCATGGCTATCGGACCATGAAGCAATGAACGACGGGGTACTGCGCGATGTATTCGAAGCGATGGGCAATCTGGGGTACGGCGTGCGCGCTGTTGGTGGCGGCGAATGCCTTTGCAGGCAATGACCCCGATCCGATTACGCTGGGCATCGGTGACGGCACCACCAATGTCGGTGACACTGTCGAGATCCTGGTCGACATCGATTCCGGTGATACCCAGCCCAGCACGATGGTGATCTTTATCGCCTATGATCCCGCGAAGATCGCACCCGTGGGCAATGCCTTCGAGTTCACCTTCACGGACGACAACGGCGACCCCGTGCTCGACAGTGATGGCAACGCGATCACTTTCCGCAGCATCGTCCGTCCCGAAGCTGCGCTCACCGGACGCAACAAGGCCATCGACACCGAGGTGCTCGACGAAGGTGTGCTCGGCATCGCCATTCAGGGCGGAACCGCACGAATCCCGGATGGTCCGCTGCTTACGGCAACCTTTCGCGTGCTGGATGCCGCCAGCCCCAACGACCAACTCGCGCTCGACGGCGTCAACGAGAGTGCGCCTATCCCGGTCACCAATGAACAGGGCGAGGTATCCGTCGTGTTCTCCAGTGCCGCAGCCTCGATCGACAACGGCCAGGGCGGCCAGCAGACGGTGTCCATCCCGGTAACCCACGCCGACGGTATCGTTACCGTGGGCTGCCAGCCCGTGGCGGCCACGCCGCAAAACGTAACTGCCAGCGAAGGACGCCCCGATGCCGTTGTGATTTCCTGGGACGCTGTCGCGACCGTGGGCGCGGAGTACCGCGTGTTCCGCAGCAGCGACCAGGACCTGGATAACGCCGTGCCGCTCGGATCCGGCTGGTCCCCGTCTACCTTCTTCACGGACATCACGGCACAGGCCCCTGCGATGACCGGCACCGGCTGCAGTTGCAACGCCAACCCGGAAGTGATTCGTTATTTTTATTGGGTGCGTGCGCGTACGCCGCAGGGTTGCGAGGGCGACTTCAGCGACCCGCCGGTCTCCGGATACCGCGGTGCCGCAAAGGCGGCCAGTGCGAACGCCACCACGAAGGCCCGCGTTTACCCACAAGGCACCGTCGCGGGCGGTGAGATTCCGCTTGCCTTGGGTGCCGCCGCCGCCATGCGTGTTGATGGCAAGCGCCCCGATGACGCCGCGTTGTGGTCCAGTGCGTCCGCGACCCTCGAAATTTTTCCCGCATCCAGCGGTGCCTGGTGGATTGTCGCCACGCCCGCGCCCGCATGGAACGACGACGAGGTCATTGTCCTGACCGCCGGCGCACAGGTGCGCAGTTTCATCGCAGATGCCGCACTGGCGAACCCGGCGCAGGCCAAGGCACTGGCAGTGGATTTCGCCGGGGATGCTGCGCCCTGGCTGCCCGAGGGAGTGGGCGTCGCCTACACCACCGGCACCGAAGGCGTCTTCGCCGCTCCGCAGACGCTATGGCTGCCCGTGCCGCAGGGAGAAGACGCCGCATCGCTGCGGGTCTATGCCTACCACGAATCCGAAGGGGATCGTGCCTGGTACTACGCGCGTCAGGTGGACGGCCTTGTCGTGGGCGTGCCGCAGGTGCGCGAGACCGCGCAGGGCGCCGAGATCGGCGTGACGCTGCGCCACAGCGCAATCCTGCAACTCGGCCATCCCATTTCGGTCCAGGCGCCCGCCGCGGCGTCGGTGGTGCCCCCGTCTTTTGGACAGTTGCTTCGCAGTCATGCGGGATCCTACGTCGTGTTCGGATTGATGGTGATCGTGCTGGCGGGGGCGCGTGGCTTCCGAAGCCGTGGTACAACCTGATACCATCCCGTCTTTGTGATG
>JAUIKJ010000195.1 GCA_030430835.1 Candidatus Hydrogenedentota bacterium | reverse complement strand
CGAAGTATGCCGGGGGTCTGGTCGATGGCCCACAGTGTCCGGTCATCGTCTCGCGTGGCGTCGGCATGACGGTGCTGCCCGTCCGCTTCGGCGTGCCGCCGGAGATCGGATTGATCACGCTGCGGCGCGGGGAGCACTGACCAGTCTCGCCGTACGCACCCCTTGGAGTCGCCAGTTTCTTTACGCGATGTCCGCGGGTCACATGCTGCACGCGATACGCCGCGCTGGTGCGTTCCCGCCTTCGCGGGAATGACGGTGGGGACACCGCAGTAGCTACAGGCGCGCGGACTGGTCGTCCTGAAAGGAAAATCGCCGCGGGCAGTTGCCCGCGGCGATTCGACGTTCAGCGTGTAGTCTCAGGTTTAGGCCTTGATCTCAACATAGTCGCTTAACGGCAATTCCCAACCGGTGCGGTATTCCTTGGTCAGCAGTTGGTTCGCGGCCTTGTCATTGGTAATCTCGAACTTCTCGACATCCCACTCCAGCTTCTTGCCGGACATGAGGGCGACGTTGCCGAAGTTGGCGACTTCGGTTAGTTTGCCGGCGTAGGAGAAGTCGGAGACCGCCTTACGGCCCTCGTGAATGGCGTTGGTCCATTCGCGGTAGGGATCTTCGCCCTTAATCCGCTCAATGGTCTGCGCCGGGTACTTGTAGTCCTTCATCTTCTCGGAGGGCACAATGCGCGAACCGCCGCCGTAGGTGCCGGTGGTCAGGGCACCTTCGGTTCCAATAAGCAGCGAACCGTTGTCGCCTTCGCCCAGTTCCTCGTCCGCGGGCACGCCTTCCGGGCGCTCCGGCAGCAGGCCGCCGTCATACCAATACACGGTCACCGGCGGCATGTCGGCGCGGGCGGGGAACTCGAACTTCACCTTCGACTTTGTCGGGGCAGTCTGGTTGTTCATCTCTTCATGGTAGATCGCCTCGACCGTAAAGTGATCTGCCTCGATCAGTTTGAGGCTCCAGAAGGCCGGGTCCATGATGTGGCAGGCCATGTCGCCGATGGCGCCGCAGCCGAAGTCCCACCAGCCGCGCCAGTTGAAGGGCGCGTAGCCGGGGTTGTAATCGCGCATCGGCGCGGAGCCGATCCAGAGATCCCAATCCATTTCATCCGGTACATCCTTGCCCGGCAGCGCATTCGGGATGCCCTGCGGCCAGATCGGACGGTTCGTCCAAATGTGGCATTCCTGCACGTCGCCGATGGCGCCGTCCCAGAGCATTTCGCAGAGCTCGCGGACGCCGTCGCCGCAGTGGCCCTGGTTGCCCATCATGGTGACCACGCCGGTCTCTTCGGCGAGCTTGGTCAGGTAGCGGGCCTCCGCGATCGTATGCGTCATCGGCTTCTGCACGTAGACGTGCATCCCGAGGCGCATGGCCATGTCGGCGGCGGGGGCATGGGTGTGGTCGGGGGTGGAGATGGTGCAGGCGTCAATGTCGTCGCCCATCTCCTCGAGCATCACCCGGTAGTCCTTGTAGTGCTTCGCCGCGGGGTTGCCACGCTTGTCGTTCAACTTGCCGACGCGGTAGAAGCCTTCCTTGGCGCGCTCCCAGTCCGGGTCGCAGAGCGCCACAATGTTTTCGTGGTCGCAGCCCATGATGTCGCTGAGGCCTTTGCCACCGGCACCGATCGCGGCGATGTTGATCTTTTCATTCGGGGAAATCTTCCGGGGTACGACGCGGGCCGTGTTTGGCTTCTGGCCGAAGGCACCGCCGGCCAGACCGAGGGCCGTGGTCGTCGTCGCGGCGAGGAATGCCCGCCGGGTCCAGTTGTCGCTGATGCTCATTGTTATCTTCCTCCTGAGGGTCCTCCGGGCAGGACCCGGATGCCGAGAATCAATGGGATTGAAATCCAATCCTAAAGACTAATGAACCCCGTGGGCAGGTGTCAAAAGGCGGGTTGGCCGGCCACGCGGGCATCCGGCCTTCCTGACCGTGAAGACTACTTCTTCTCCAGGCCCTTGCGGCCTTTTCCGCCGGTGGCCTTGCGGGCGAGGAAGCGAAAGCTGCGGGGAAAATGGCGTGCGATGAAGGTGATGACCTTGCCGTGGCCGGTGACGACGTGGGTGGCTTTGCGGCGCCGAATGGCGCGGACAATGTCGCGCGCGGCCTTATCCGCAGGCATGGTGATCCAGGTGGGCGCCGGGTCGGGTTTGTTGGTGAGTTCTCCGCGGTTGTTGACGCTGCGAATCTCGCTGGCGACGATACCGGGGTTGATACAGGTCACCGACACGCCGCGCTGGGCGAGGTCGTACCCGATCGATTCGGCGAAGCCGACGACGGCGAACTTGCTGGCACAGTAGGGCGCGGAATTGCCCATGCCGATCAACCCCATGATGCTTCCGACCAGGGCGAGCCGCCCGTTGCGCTTGATGAGTTCCGGCAGGGTGGCGTGCACGGTATCGATTACGCCGAAGACGTTGGTCTCGAACTGGCGGCGGTAGTCGTCGGTCTCGAGACGGGCACTGTCACCGGTGACCCCAAATCCGGCGTTCGCCAGGACCACATCGATCCCGCCGTAGGCCGCTACGGTCTGGGCGACCGCTGTGTTGATCGAGGCGCGGTCGCGCACGTCGCATTCAACGGCAAGGGCCGTGCCGCCCGCGGCTTCGATCTCGCCGACGAGCGCTGCGAGCCGGTCCGCGCGCCGTGCGGCCACGGCCACCTGGGCGCCTTCGGCGGCAAAGACCCGCGCGACTTCAGCGCCTATGCCCGAGGAGGCGCCGGTAATAAAGACGGTTTGATCGGCGAAGGCTTGCGACATGGTGCTGGGTTCTCCAGGGTTATCGGGGCAGATAGGCGAGGGCCGTCGCGACGACGGTTTCCGGGGCAATCCGGGTCATGCAACGGTGGTCCGTGGTACACACGGGCTTCTGGCACGGGCCACAGTCGACTTCGACGCGCAACACGCGGCCCTTCTCCCATGGCCCTTCGGAATAGCGCGGTGATGTGGATCCCATGATACAGACCACGGGGGTACCAAACGCGATCGCCACGTGGCGGGGGCCGCTGTCGTTGCCGATGAGCAGATCGGCCTCGGCCAGCACGGCCTTGAGACGCGCGATACTCGATGGGCCTTCGAGTTCAAGAACGGGCACTTGGGTGGCGTCTATCACCGCGTCGCGCGTGTTGGTCTCACCCGGGCCGGTGCACAGGACACAGCGTGCGCCGTGGTCGCGGGTAAGCTGATCCATCACAGCGGCATAGCGTTCCGCCGGCCAGCATTTGCTGGGACCGAAGGCGGCGCCGGGCGCGATGGCGACCAAGGGACCGCTCCCCGCGAGCTGTTGCCGCACCTCCCTGCGAAGCGCTTCATCCGCGTGGAGTTCGAGTCCGGCGTCATCGTCCTTGCAGCCGAGGGGAGCGAGGAGTTGCAGGTATTCATGGCCCATGTAGATGGGGCGCACCCGCCCGTTCTCGCGCGGCGGCGGCACGGTGTCGGTGAGCAGCCACGCACGACCGTTTCGGGATTGCCCCAGACGCTTCGATGCGCCCGTCATGCGCGCGAGCACGGCGGCGCGAAAGGAATGCGGAAAGACCACGCACAGGTCGGCCGGCGCAAGCATCCGCGCGCGCTTCCACTGTTCCCGAAGCCCCGGTCGTGTGGGGAGTTCGTGGCAGGTGTGGATCCATGGAAGCCCGTCCAGCAAGTCGCACACAGCCTTGCGTCCCGCCACGCTCAGGCGCGCATCCGGATAGCGCCGGTGCAGGGCCCGCAAGGCCGGCGTGGCCATGGCGGCGTCGCCCAACCAGTTGGGTGCGAGCGCGAGGATGTGCTGGATGGGTTGGGGCATGGTCTTGGTTACTGCGCTCCTCAGTTCTTCAACAGGATCATCTCGAAACCCGGTGTCATTTTTTCCACGAAACCATCTCCATCGTGAACAATCATAAACACTTCGAGGCCGTGCTCGTCGGCGAAGTCGAAACCCGCCTCTGGACCGAGCACCATGATCGCGGTGGCGTAAGCATCTGCCCATGCGCATTCCTTATGCAACACGCTGACCGATGCAAGCCCGTGTGTAATGGGGCGGCCGGTCCGTGGATCGATGATATGGGAATAGCGCTTGCCGTCTTCAACACGGAAGTTCCGGTAGTCGCCGGAGGTCGCCATGGAACGATCCACCAGGGATACGACGCGCTGGATGCCCGGGTTTCCCGCATCGGGAGACTGGATGCCAATCCGCCAGGGCACGCCGGTAGCGTTCACGCCACGGACGTGTACCTCGCCGCCGATCTCCACCATATAGTTGGTGATGCCAACCTGTTCAAGCGCCCTGGCAACCCGATCGACAGCGTAGCCTTTTGCGACGGCGGAAAGGTCGCAACTGGCTGCGGGGACGGCCTTGCGGAGGGTATGGGAGGTGGCCGACGACGATGACTCGATCACGAGCTTGTCGCAACCTACCACGCCATCGAGGAGCCCGCGAATGAGGTCGTCACTGGGCGGATGCGTTGCTTCGGTTGCGCCGAAACCCCACGCTTCCACCAGCGGCAGAACGGTGGGATCGAACGCGCCGCCGGTCTGCGCACATACTTCCAATGCAATCTGAAGAATCGCATGCTGATCCGAGGTGAGTGCCACGGGCGCGAGCGAGTCGCCCGCATTGAATCGGCTGAGCATGGAGGCGGGCTCGTAGGTGGAAAGGTCATAGACGATGGATTGCAGGCTACGCTCTTCGATGATGAACTTGAGGTTGGGGTTTGCGGCGGCGCCGACATTCACATAGCGAACGTGCCACTGCGTGCCCATGACGTGGCCCTGTTCCGACACGCTGGGAAGCGGGACTTGGCCTGTGCCGCAACCGGATAGCACAACGAAAACGAGCGCGGCCAAAGCCGCGCCCGTTGTCCAAGCAGTGGATTTTCGATCAACCGAAGTCATCGAAGAGGATCATCTCTTTCTCGACGCCGAGATCATTCAGCATGTCCATACAGGCCTTGAGCATCATCGGCGGTCCGCAAAGGTAATACTCAACATCTTCCGGGGCCGGGTGATCCTTCAAGTATTCGTTATAAAGCACCTGATGGATGAAGCCGGTGTACCCGGTCCAGTTGTCCTCCGGCTGCGGCTCGCTGAGCGCGACGTTCCAGGTGAAGTTTTCGTTCTCGTTGTCGATGGCGTTGAAGTCATCCTCATAGAACATCTCACGCAGGCTGCGCGCGCCATACCAGAAGGTAACCTTGCGGTCGGTGTGGATGCGCCGGAACTGGTCGAAGATATGGGATCGCATCGGCGCCATGCCGGCACCACCACCGATGAAGCACATCTCGCGCTTCGTTTCCTGCGCGAAGAACTCGCCGTAGGGGCCGGAAATGGTCACCTCGTCACCCGGCTTCAGGTTGAAGATGTAGGAAGACATGATGCCGGGGGGCAGGCTCATGTCGTTCGGAGGCGGCGTGGCGATACGCACGTTGAGCATGATGATGCCGCTCTCTTCCGGATAGTTCGCCATGGAGTAGGCACGTGTGACGGTTTCGTCCACCTTGGATTCAAGGTCCCAAAGCTTGAAGGCGTCCCACGCGTCGCGGTATTCCTCTTCGACGTCCATGGTCTTGAACTGGATGTGGTGCGGCGGGCATTCAATCTGGATATAGCCCCCGGCACGGAAGGGAACCGCCTCGCCCTCGGGAAGCTCGAGCACCAGTTCCTTGATGAAGGTGGCCACGTTGTGGTTCGAGCGCACCTTGCACTTCCACTTACGAATGTCGAAGATCTCGGAGGGGAGCTCGATCTTGAGGTCCTGCTTCACTTTCACCTGACAGGAAAGCCGGCAACCTTCGCGCGCCTCTCCGCGGCTGATGAAGCCGGTCTCGGTCGGCAGCATCGATCCGCCGCCATCCATCACGTTGACCTTGCAAACGCCACAGCTGCCCTTGCCGCCACAGGCGGAGGGAATGAAGATCTTGTTGGCGGCCAGCGTACCGAGGAGGGTGCCACCGGCGGCGGTCTTCAGGACCTTTTCCGGGTCGTCGTTAATCATGATGGACACGTCACCGGAAGCGACGAGCTTCTTCTTGGCCGCCATCACCACCGCGACCAGCGACAGGATAATGCCCG
>JAUIKJ010000194.1 GCA_030430835.1 Candidatus Hydrogenedentota bacterium | reverse complement strand
GCAGCACTTCCACCCGGTCGTCATGCGCCACCGCGATACTCGAATTGGAGGTGCCGAAGTCGACACCGAAACAAGGCTTCCCCACGTCAAATCCCCTTGATTTATCCGTGCTAAATACAATGATTTCAGGTACTTAGCGAACAAAATAAAGCCGCGCCAAGCCGCGGAGTATAGCAGGACCGACCCACCGATTCAATTCAAAACCCGCGTGATCCCGCCGATTATTCCAGTAACCAGGTCCAAGAAAGAAATACTTGACAACATGTCACACAATTTGTATAATCCGCGCATGGGTCAAGAATTTGCACTCAAAAACCGGGTTCGGGAACTCAGGTCACGGCTCAACATGCGGCAGGCCGATCTGGCGCGTGAAGTCGATGTGACCCGACAGACGATTCTCGCCATCGAGAAGTCCCGGCTGAACCCGTCCGTACTCGTCAGCCTGAAGATCGCCCGGGTCCTGCGGGAACCCGTCGGCTATATCTTCTATCTGGATCGGGTCGACGAGGATCAGGCGGAGTCGACCGGCGTCCGGGCGGAAAGCGAAAGCCGTCGTGCCACCCTGCTGGCCGGCGCCTACGAGTAGTCTTCCGCCTCAGATTCGTTCCCAGGCCTTGGTCAGTAGTCCGGCGGCTTCGTCCAGCCGGTCCCGGCTCATGATGAGCGGCGGGCTGACGCGCAGCACCTTCTGCGCGAGCGGCCCGAGCAGGTGCACCCCGCGCTTCGGCTTCGCGCGGTAGGCCTCCAGCACACAGCGGTTCGCAATGGCCGCGTTCTCCATCTCGATGCCGTAGACCATGCCCTCGCCGCGCACCGCCTTTACAAAGGAAAAGCGCTTCGGCAATTCCTGCAGCAGCTTACTCAGATACTTACCCGTCTTGCGCGCGTGTTGCACCACCTTCTCTTCCTTGAACACGTCGAGCGTGGCACACACTGCGGCGCAGGCCGAAGGCTGTGCGCTGAAGGTGTCCGAGGCTTCGCCGTAATCCAGCGCATCAATCAAGTCCGCGCGCCCCACTACCGCGGAACAGGCCTCGCCGCTGCCCATGCCCTTGCCCAGCACGACCAGATCCGGCTCGACCCCGTAGCTTTCGAAGGCATACATGTTGCCCGTGCGACCGAAGCAGGCCTGGACTTCGTCGAAGATGAAGGGCACCTCGTTCGCGCGGCACCAGTTCTCCAGCAGCTTGTGATACCACTTCGGCGGATGGAAGGAGCCTGCCGCGCCCAGGTAGGGCTCGGTGATCAGCAGCGCGATCTTGCCGGCGTGGGCCTTGCCCAACGCGTCCAGCGCCTCCGCATAGAAGGATTCCGGTTGCTCGTCTTCACAAGGGAAAGGCACCCAGCGCACATTCGGGTTCGCACTCACCTCGCCGGTCACGTCGTTCGCGAGGCCCTTCTTCCCGTGAAAGCCCCGGCGCGTCGCGAGGATGATGTGCTTCTCCGGATCGCGCTTAAGCGCGCACCACATCGCTTTCTGGATGCCTTCCGATCCGCTCGCGGCCCACAGCGTCTTCTCCGCGAAGGGCCTCTTCATGCTCTTCACCAGCCGCTCCGCCGCCTCCGTCTGAATCTCCGTGATCAGGTTGTAGGCATTGCGCGGCAGGCCCTTGCAGTAGCGCTTCCAATGCTTCTCAAATCCCGGGTGCGCGTAGCCCAGGTTGCTCACCAGCACGCCCGACGAGAAATCGATCAGGCGCCGGCCGTCCGCCGTCTCCAGCCAGTCCCCCTTCGCCTTCGTGATGACCGCCTGCGTCGGCGTCCACGTCGACTGTCCGCGGCCCACCACCATCCCGTAGCGGTGGCGAATTGCGTTGCCCTTCTTCTCGTCCTGGTGTTCGATACCCATCGTGTTCCTGTTCAGATGTAATACATGTTTGTGTCGGCGGACTCGTCCGCCAGATCACTCACCGTGGTTTCGTCCATGGCCTTGCCGATGCTTACCGCCACGCGCGACCACACCGGCGTCAGCACATCCGGGTTCGTCTCCTGTACCGGAAGCGGATCCAGGATCGGACCATCGACCGCCTCCACCACCTCGCGCAAACTAATCTCGTGCGGCGCCCGCGCCAGCCGGTAGCCCCCCTGCTTCCCGCGCACACTCAGCACCAGCCCCGCCCGCTTCAACTGGAGCAGAATATGCACCAGATACTTCTCCGGAATCCGCCGCCGCTCCGCAATCGTACACGACGGCAGCGTCTCCTGCGTCCGCGCATGCTGCGCCAGCTCCGCCATCGCGCGGCAGGCATATTCACATCGTGCGGAGATATTCATGGGGCCGTACTGGGTCCGGGACAAGGTGAGGTGTAATTATTATCGTTTTGATAAGGTATTGTAAACTTCTGCTTATTGAGGAGGTATGTGTCGTGACCGAAAAAACCTATGACGCGTCAGACGAAGCGGTGCACAAGGCCACGGGGAAGTCGTGGGACGAATGGCTGAAGACCTTGGACCAACTGGGCGCGAAGGGGATGGCGCACAAGGACATTGTCTTGCTGCTCAAAGAGAAGGGGCTGGTCGAAAGCGGGTGGTGGCAACAGACGATCACGGTGGGCTATGAGAAGGCACGGGGCAAGCGGGTGCTGGGGCAGACGGCGGATGCGGGTTTTCAGGTGGGTGTGAGCCGGACCCTGCCGATTGCGGCGGACCAGGCGTGGGCGCTGATCACGAAACCGGCCGGGCGGAAGTTGTGGCTGGGGGATGTGGCGCGGCTGAAACTTGAGAAGGGCGTGGCCTACGAGACGCGCGACAGCACCACCGGCGAGATTCGCACCGTGGCCGAAGGCAAGCGCATCCGGCTGACCTGGCATCCCACTGCGCTGAAGAAAGCGTCGACCCTTCAACTTACACTCACGCCCAAGGGTGGCAAGACGGTGCTCGGTGTCCATCAGGAAAAACTGTCGAACGCGACCGAGCGGAAGCGTATGAAGGAACATTGGCGGCAGGTGCTGGATGCGCTGGAAGCGAGGGTCGGGAAGTAGACACATTGGTTCTCGTTCCCAAGCTCTTGCTTGGTAACGGAAATTGCGTCGCGAAGCTCCTGCTTCGCGTCCTTTGTAAATCGGGAAGCGGGAGCTTCCCGTGCAAGTGCGTTCCCAAGCGGGAGCTTGGGAACGAGAAGACAAGCGAAGCTCACGGGGTGAGGATTAGGAACACTCCGAGCGGTGCGGGTGGGTTAAGATTTCTCCCTTCGGTCGAAATGACAGGGTGGGAGTGATCGGGAGGGCGCGTGTCCCCACGCGCCGGATCGCGTCATTGCAACGCCCAAACCGGCTCGCGGGGACGCTCGCCCTCCCGTTCACCAGAAACGATGTGCGTTAAATCCGCAGCAGCGTCACCGCGATCTTGCCACTGAAGCAGACTTCGACATCCGCGCCGGGGTCGCGGTCGCGGGTGTGGTAGAAGCCGCGGCGGTAGTAATAGCCTTCGGCATCGGCGTGGTACTCCAGGGGAAGCGCGCGGGTGCAGCGTTCGCAGAAGACGACTTCCGGGTCCGGGGCGCCGGCTTCCAGGTGCGGCAGGTTGATGTTCCAGAATTCGCCGGGCTTCGTTTCGCGCGGGAGCAAGGTCTCGATCACTTCGCGCGCGAGCCGCGTGGTGCGCGGCCAGTCGATGGTCTCGTCCGCCTTGAAGTAGCGCGACACCGCGATCGACGGCACGCCGTAGAACGCCGCCTCGCGCGCAGCGGCGACGGTGCCGGAGAGGTAGATGTCGTGTCCGAGGTTGCCGCCTTCGTTGATGCCGGAGAGCACCAGCGCGGGCGGCTCCATCAGCCCATGCAACGCGAGGCGGACACAGTCCGCGGGCGTGCCGCTGACCGAGATCTCCGCTGGGCTGCGTACCTCCGCCTCCAGGCGGGATTCCATGGTGATGGCGTGGCTGCAGCCGGAGCGCACGGTGGAGGGTGCGATGAGGGTGGGCGTGTTGCCGAAGGCATCGTGCAGCGCACGGATGCCCGGCGCATCAATGCCATCGTCGTTCGTCAGGAGTATCGGTGTGGGTAGAATCATCACGAAAGCCTAGCAGGCGGTCGCCCGTGGTATAAAGGAGGGTGCGCGTATTCGCCGGGAACCTGGCCCGGCGGGTTGGGTTAAACAGACCAGCAAACAGCAAGAGGGAAGCATTTCCCATGAACAAGAACATCTACATGCATACGCGGCGGAAATTCCTGCGGCACGCGGCGCTGGGCGCAGCGGCCCTGGCCGCGCCGGGTGTCTTCGCGGAGGAATTGATCCGCACCCCGCGCCAGACCGAAGGCCCCTTCTTCCCGGATACCCTCCCGCTCGACACGGACAACGACCTGCTCATTGTCAACGACCATCTCAGCAGCGCCGTCGGCGAAGTGACGCACCTGAACGGCCACATCCTCGACGCGACCGGCGAACCTATTCGCAACGCGGTAGTCGAGATCTGGCAGGTGGACCACAACGGGATCTATATCCACAGTCGCGGCGGGAGCCGCGACGAACTCGATGGCAACTTCCAGGGCTATGGCCGATTCCTCACTGGGTCCAGCGGGGAGTACAGCTTCCGCACGATCAAGCCCGTGCCCTATGGCGAAGGGCGCGGCCAGCGCACCCCGCACATCCACTACAGCGTCCACGCGCCCGGGCAGGAAAAGTTCACCACGCAGTGCTACGTGCGCGGCGAAGCGCTGAACGAGACTGATGGCGTGCTCAACGGCATTCGCGACGCCAAGGCACGCGAATCGGTCATCGTCGATTTCGCGCCCATCGCGGACTCGCGCATTGGCGAATTGACCGCACACTTCGATATCGTCCTCGGATTCACGCCCGAAGCCTGAGCCCGAGGAAACCGCCATGCGTGTTCTTGTCCCGGCCCTTTGCGCCGCATTTCTGCTTGTTCTGATGCCCGGATGCCGCACGACGCCCGTGGCGCCAGCGGGCGCCGGGCCGTGGCCGGAGGAGACGGTGCGCATCCTCACCTTCAATATCCTTAAGGGCGGTACCGAACTCGGGCAGCCCATTAGCCAGACCGTGCGCGGCATTCGGCTTTCCGGCGCGGACGTCGTCATCCTTCAAGAAGTGAAGGCATCCCTGCCCGCCATCGCGGATGCGCTCGGCTGGGAATCGCGGCGGATGAACGACAGCGTCGCTATGGTCTCCCGCTTCGAGATCGCCGCGGCTTCGCGCTATGGCGTCGCACTGCGCCTGCCCAGTGGCCGTATCGTCTGGGTCTTCGGTGTGCATCTCGAGGCCTATCCCTATGGCCCCTACGACCTGCGCGATGATCGGATGTTGACGGACGCCGAACTCATCCGCGTCGCGGACGCGACACGCGGGCACCAGATCGCCCCCGTGCTGGACGAGATCACGGCACGCCTCGAAGCGGGCTACGCAGTTTTTCTCGGAGGAGACTTCAATGAAGCGTCGCACCTCGACTGGGGCGCGGACGCCGCGGCGGCGGGTCTGAACTTCGGCATGGCCGTCGCGTGGCCCACGTCCACGCGGGTCCATTCAGCGGGCCTGCACGATTCCTTCCGCGCCCTGCGCCCGGATGCCGTCGAAGATCGCGGCGACACCTGGACCCCCATCCAGGCCCCCGGCGAAGTACACGACCGCATCGACTTGCTCTACCACGCCGGCCCTGGCGTGAAGCCGGTGGAGGCCTTCGTGCTCGGTGAACACCCCGACCACGCCGACATCGTGTTGCAGCCCTACCCGACGGACCACCGTGGCGTAGTGGTGGAATATCGGCTGGGAAATCGAGTGCTCCGCGCGCATACGCAGAAAGTCTCCTAGTCCCGCCTCGACGTACGTCATTCCCGCGGCGGCGGGAATCCAGTGCGCGCGCCGGTAGTGCAGTGGATCGGCGTAGCACTTCGTGCATAGTTCAGAACCACCCGACCGCCACACCCGGTCCGGCACTCGTGCATTCGTCCAGGGTGTCCATGTAGTGGCGGAGCACCGCGCATCGGTCTGCGTCGATGAGGTGGTCGTTGCCCTTGTCGTAGATGATCTGGCCGAGAGCGTTGACCGCATAGGTGTGCGCGGCGTATTCGGTCTCGCGGTCGGGGAGCGGGGGGAAGACGAG
>JAUIKJ010000193.1 GCA_030430835.1 Candidatus Hydrogenedentota bacterium | reverse complement strand
CAACGGCGGCGAAGACGGCGTCGACGGTAATGCTGTCGAGACAGGTTTTGTGTCCCTCCGGGCACAGGCCGGGCTCGGGATTGCCCGGGACGCGGTTCCAGTGGCCGCTGCACTTGTCCGTGCTGCGGAGAGGATGAAAGTTTGGCTCGTCGCGGATAAGGATCTCCGGATCCGTGGGACCGAAGAGTGCGACGGCGGGCGTCGCGGCGGCGAGCGTGAGGTGCATGAGGCCGGAGTCGCAGGTGACCGCGAGGTCGGCTTCGTGCAAGAGACTGGCCGCGCCGCGGATGTCTGTTCGTCCCGCAAAGGACACCACGCCTTCGACGTCGATGTCTTCACCTTCCAGACCGAGCACGATTATGCGCGCGCCGGAATTGATGAGGCGCTGCGCAAGCGCTTCCCAGCGATCGGGCCGCCAACGCTTTGTGGTCCAGGACGCGCCCGGCGCGAGGGCGATGAGGGGTCCGCCGCCCGGCGGCAGTTCCTCGAGTAGCGGTGTGTGCCAGTCTTCGAAGAAGAGGTGTGGTCGCCAGACGGGCATGTCTACGCCGGCAGTCTGCGCGTAGTGCGCGAGGCGAAACATGTTGCGCGGCGCGCCGCGGAGCAGCAGATAGCGGTCGGGACGCGGCGATTCCGGATTGACGGCATCGACGAAGGGATGGTTCTCGAAGAGTTCCGGGTAGTTCGTCAGCACGGCAATCTCAGCCACGGGATAGGCGAGGCGCAGGGATTCGAAGACGGGCAGGGCCATGATCTCGTCGCCGAGGCGCCAGCGCATTTCGATGAGAAGGTGACGGGGTACGCCGAGGGCGCCCTTTAGCTGCCAGCGCAGTCCACGCAGCAGCCGCGCCGCATTGCGCGCGACCGGGCCGCGATCCTCATCCCACCGTTCATCCGCCATGGACGACATTGTGCCACAGCGGACACGCTACAGGCTCAGGCAAGCAGATCACCGTAGACCCGCGCGAGGTTGGCGGTGTAATCCGCGAGGGCGAAGTGGGCTTCCGCGCGCTGGCGCGCGGCGGCGCCGAGACTTTCGCGCAGTCCGGGATCGCGGATGAGTTGCTTGATGGCTTGGTGCAGGGCGAGGGCGTCATTGGGCTGGACGAGGATGCCGGTGCCAGCGAGGATCTCAGGAATCGCGCCGCTGTAGGTGGAGATACAGGCCTTGCCACAGGCCATGGCCTCAATGAGCGACATGCCGAACTGTTCTTGCCAGGTGTCGGTGGCGATGCTGGGGAGGATGAAGGCATCGGCGGCGTGGTAGTAGGCGGGCATGGCGTCGTAGGCGAGTGCGCCTGCGAAGTGAACGTGACCGCCCAGCCCCAGGCGATGGATCAGGGCATCGACGCGTTCGCGGCCGGGGCCGGAACCGACGACGGTGAGGTGCAACTTTGTGTTCGCGAGATCCGGATCATCGATCAGGCCGCGCAGTGCGGCGAGAAGGAAATCGATGCCCTTACGGGGCAGGAGCCAGCCGACGAAGAGTAGGTTAATTACTTGTGGCGGACCTTCGGGCCTTGCGGCGGGCGCGAAGGTTTGGGTGTCAACGCCCGGATCGATGCGGATGATCTTGTGCGGGTCGGCGCCTTCCAGCAGCAGCATGCGGCGGGAGCGCTCGGTGTGTACGAGAAAGCAATCCGCTTCGCGGATCGCGCGCGCCTTTTTTGCGCGAAGATCGGGGGTGGCCTCGTTGTTGAAGGGGATGTTGTCCCAGACCATGACGCTGACGGGAATGCCGTGGCGTTGTTTCGCTTCGAGGGCCTGCGCGGTCCAGCCGGTAAAGAGCTCCCAGGTCTGGATGAGATCGAAGCCCTGAAGGCGCTCATGAAAGGGCAGGACCTTGGGCGCGCGGCCGGCGTAGCGCTCGGCGAGGGTGTTGAGGTGGCGCCACGGTCCGGATTGTGTGTCGAAGTAGATGCGCTCCGTCGCGAAGGGGAGGGCGTCGCTGCCACGCGATGCGAAGTGTTGCTGGATTTCCGACTCCGCGCGGAAGGCGGTGACCCCGGTGTTGGGCAGTTGGGCAAAGGCGGCGAGGTGCCAGGGATTGAAGCGATTGCCCTTGAGCAGTGCCAGTTTCATTCCGTGCCGCCGCCCCAGAAGTGTTGCACCAGTACGCGGCGCGCGGCCTCGCGGTCGCGGGGAATATCGATGTGCCGCGCGCGGCATTTCTCTTCGTACTCGTCGAGGGTACACAGCACCTTGGCGGGGTGTCCGGCCGCGACGGTGTTGGCGGGGACGTCCTTCGTCACGACGCTGCACGCGCCGATGATCGAATTCGCGCCGATGGTGACGCGCGGTAGGATCGTGGCGCGCACGCCGATCTGGCAGTTGTCGCCGATCTCGATGGTGCCGAAGCCGGTGAGGGATTCGTACTTTTTCTGCAGGGGCCAGTTGAGATCGTGGTTCACGAAGGTGACATCGTTCGAGATGCAGACGCGTTCACCGATCTGAATCAGCCAGGGTTCACTGCCGAAGTTGGTGGCGTAGATGCGGCAGTCTTCGCCGATGCGCACGCCCATGCGGCGCAGGGTGCGCGTGCGCATGGGCTGCGAGCCGTAGCGAAGGATCAGCTTGTCGATCAGGCGGCGCACGATATCGATTCCACTCCCGCGTGTGTTGGCTGCAATCTATCATACTCCGGCGGCGGGCTTGTCGAAACGCCAGAAGAGATGGAGGCTGCTGCCGGGCCAGGCACCTACCAGCGCGGGGCCGATGCGCGCGAAGATGCGTTGCAGCCGGAAGCGGATGGCGTCGGGCGCGGCGGGATGGTCGCACCAGGGCAGGAGACCGAGGAGGGTTTCCGGAGCGTAGCCCGCGCAATGACCCTCGATAAATCCGGCGCGTCGGTATGCGCGGCGCACAAAGGCGGGGGTCAGGGGCTGTTCCAGCTCCTGGGGCTGCCAGCGCCCGAAGGGTGCCCAAGAGTTGGCCTCGTAGCCGCCGAAGCGCTCCATCCACCACTTCACCATGCCGGCGACGTTGCCGTAGTTCGGGGCGGAGAGAAAGAAGCCGCCGCCGGGACGCAGCACACGGAAGAACTCGCGCGCGGCGGCGTCTGGATCGGGGAAGTGTTCCGAGGCGTCGATACAGAAGACGACATCGAAGGCCGCATCGGCAAAGGGCAGATGGGCGGCATCGGCCTGCGCCAAGGGGAAACCGCCGCGTGAGACGACAAAATCCGCGCCGCAATAGTGGCCGCCCGCCGCGGCGACTACTTCGCGTGCGTAGCCGCGTCCACAGCCTACGTCGAGCACGCGCGCGCCTTCGAGGGGCACGCCGGCATCGTCGAGCACGGCACGGAGGCGGTCGGCGGAGATGCCGTCGATCCCGCCGAAGGGCGAGCTGACCATGCGCGGGTTGTCTTCGTAGAAGGCCTGTACCGGGTTTCGTGACGTCATCAGTACCACACCATTTTTCGCGCAAAGCGGCTGCCGTGGTAGACGGCGATCGGGCGCAGGGCGGGATAGAACACTTCGGCGGTGTTTCGCAGGCGGCCGTGCCAGGCTTCGCGCGCGAGTTGCACGTAGTTGCCGGGGCGCGCGAGGTCCGCGATGAGATCGGCCTCGTTGTAGTCGCAGCCCATCTCGCGCAGGGCAAGGCCTTCGTTGCGGCAACGGCGGTAGACGCCGCGGAGGCTGTAGTTGTGGTGGTGCAGCACGGCGGCGTCTTCCGGGAAGGCAATGGGCAATCCGGCGGCGTGAAGTTTCATCTGAAACTGAAAGTCTTCGCCGGTTGCTTGCGGGTCGATGCGCAGTTGCTCCCAGACGCATCGGCGCACGGCGGTGTTGGCGAAGGAGAGGCCGCGGCCGTAGCGGGTGCGGAATTTCGCGATCTCCCGAGTGAAGTAATAGCGGCCGTTGCGTTCCCAGGCGAACTGGGGAAAGGCGCGATCGGGGTCCGGGCGCGAGGCCCCGCAGGAGACGGCGATGGCGGGATCGCCGAGCGGCTGCACGAGGGCGTCGAGCCAGGTGGTCGATGCGGGCACGGCGTCCTGCGAGAGGTTGACCACGATGTCCCCACGCGCCTCGGTGAAGAGCTGTTCGCGCAGACGGCCCCAGTCGAAACTGTCCTGGGCGACGTGGAGCACGCGCACGGGCCAGGCGGCGAGCCTTTCGAGGGTGCCATCGGTGGAACCGGAGTCGAGTGCGATTACCTCGAAGGGGCGATCCGATTCCTGGGCAAAGACGGCGGCAAGCGCGCGTGCGAGGACGCCTCCCCCATCGCGCGTGGGGATACCGACGGTGATCGCGGGCACCGGGCTTGTGGATAGGTCGCTCATCGTGCCGCAGTCTAGCGCAGATACGGTCCGGGGTTCCCGTGGAGTCCGGGATGAAGCTTGCATCCCCCCAAGGGGTGCCGTACCATTCAGGAATCGGCCGGCGCGGGTGGCACGCGCCGTGGAAACGCCAGTACGGCGGGACAATCGCACCATGGTATTCGAATTCGTGCAACAGATCTTCGAGCAGATATTTCAGACCCTGCAGGCCCTCTTCATCAATATCCCGGTCAACAATGCGCTGGGCGAGATCTACGTCATTCTGAACACGATTGCGGTGTTTCTCCTCGCGCTGGCCGGCGGCGATGTCGAGTTGCCTTTCTAGGCCACTGGCGCCGACACAATGAAGCGGCCGCTGGCCTGGGCCGCGGCGGCCTTTGCGGCGGGTGTCTACCTGGCCGGGACCGGCTGGGCGGGCCTGCCCGCCGCCTTGACCCTCTTTGCCCTCGCATTGCTCGTGCTGCTGCTGGCGCGGTGGGACCGGCGAATGCAGGCTCCCAGCCTGCTTACGCTCTTTCTGGCCTTGGGCGCAATCTGCCATGGCCTGCACACCCTGGGGCCACCGGGCGACGCCCTGATGCGTCTGCAGCGCACGGACCCCGAGGCACTGGTTACCGTGGAAGGCACGGTCCGGGATGCACCCATCATTCGCGCAGACTCGGACTATGCGCGCCTGATCGTCGCGGTGGACACGGTCCTCGAGGGGGATGTGCGGCGCCCGGTTTCGGGTGGCCTGGTGGTGCGTTGGAGCCGGCCCGGCTTTCCGGTGCTGCCGGGAGAACGCGTACGCCTGCGCGGCTACCTGGGGGCGCGCCTGGGTCCGGTGAACTTCGGGTTGCCCGGCGTGGAGGGTTACCTGCGCAGGCACGGCATCCACACGGAGATGCGGATCGGCGACACGCAATTGGAGCGTATCGCTGTTGCCTATACGTCGGTGCGCTACTGGGGCGCGCGCTTGCGGGCGTGGGAAGCGGAGATACTGGCGCAGGCCGTGCCGCCGCTGGCGTTACCCTTCCTCTATGCCGTGTGGCTTGGCGACCGGAGTTGGTTGGCGCGAAGCACCCACGATCACTTTATCAACACGGGTACCGCGCATATCCTGGCGGTATCCGGTGTGCACTGTGGGTTGATCTTCATGAGTGTGGTCTTTCTTCTGCGCACCTCCATTCGGCGGCGCAAGGTGTGGAGTCTGCTGGCGGTGCTGGCGGTCTTCGCCTTCGCCCTGGCCGCAGGGGCGCGAATCTCCAGCCTGCGTGCGGCGTGCATGCTCAGTGTGTATCTCGCCGCAGAGCTGGTTGATCGGGAGCCGGACGCACCGAGTGCCCTGGGAATCGCCGGGTTGATCTTTCTCTTTGTCAATCCGCAGTGGCTTTTTGACGCGGGCTTTCTGCTTTCCTTTGGCAGTGTGGCTTCCATCCTGCTCTTCGTTCCCCTGATTGAGAACGCGATGGGCGGCAATACCAACGCCATAAAGGGCATGACCGCCACGGCGCTGGGGGTGCAACTGGTTCCCCTGCCGATCGCGGCGGGGGCCTTCCAGGTCGTGCCGCTGCTGTCGCCCTTCGCCAACCTGCTGGTGGTTCCTTTGCTGACCGCCGTGCTCTGGATGTGCCTGTTGACGGTGGTCTTCGGCGCGGTGGCGCCGCCGATCGCGCCGCTCTTCGGCTATGCGCTGGTCCCGCTCGTGGGGCTGATCGAGGGTGTGGTGACCTTCCTCTCGGAATCGCGCGTCGGACGTATCCTTGCCCCGGCACCGTCGTGGCCTGCGCTCGCAGCCTATGCCCTGGGCGCGGCGGCGCTCTGGTTTGGACTTGCACACCGGGAATGGCGGCG
>JAUIKJ010000192.1 GCA_030430835.1 Candidatus Hydrogenedentota bacterium | reverse complement strand
GTCGGTCAGCAGCATGCCGCCCTCGCCGGTGGTGAACATTTTCGTGGCGTAGAAGGACGCCACCGCGATCGGCGCGGCCTTGCCGGTCGGGCCCCCGATCGACTGCGCGATGTCCTCAATACAGGCAACGTGGTCCGGCAGTGCCGCCCGCGCGCCGAAGAGGTGCGGCACAATGGCGACCTTGCAGGTCCCCGGCACCTCATCCGGGTCGAGGTTGAAGTCCGGACCGATGTCCCCGAGGATTGGTTCTGCGAGTTGCCAGAACACCGGTTGATAGAGCGCCGCACAGGCGTAGGACGGCAGGGCCACGGCATCGTTCCGCGTCACCCGCGACGTGATCAGCGCGAGGTGCAGCGCGGCCGTGCCGCTGTTCGTGGCCACACCAAAGCGCCGGCCGACATAGGCCGCGCACTCCTCCTCAAAGGCGGCGACCTCGCGGCCCTGCGCGAGATGGCCCGATTCCAGCACGCGCGTGACCGCGGCGATTTCGGCGGCGCTGATATCCGGTTTGCTATGCGGGATCTTCATGGCCGCGCAGGATAGTCGCCAGAGCGTCGGGTCCGCAATTCATCATCACGTCGACCACCGACAGGTCGGACACGAAGCCGCCGTGAAGCTGCGGGTAGATTGGCGCTTTCCATTCCTGAAGCGTCAACGCGATCCCAGCATCCTGCAGGGCCTCCGCATCAAGATACGCATCCAGCGCATAGGCGCCGCTGTAGTAATGCGTGCCGCCCACCGCGCGGATCAGGTTGACCAGCCGTTCCGTCGCAACGCCAGGTACGTCGAGCTCGGACGCGTAGACCACCCGCGTTTCGATGCCGAGAATCTCCAGATACCAAGCGAGCATGTGCCGGTTCAGATCGTTCAGGTGTGTCCAGTCCCGGGCGTAGACCAACTCGAGAAAGGGGGCAAGGTCGGCGAAGTACGGCGCGCGCGCGTAGGCTTGCTGCAGCGTGCGCCAGTGCTTCCGCTGCCAGCGTTGCCGGGTATCGATGGCCACGGCGTCGAGCGGCTGGGCAAAGCGGTCCAGCACGGGCACCGTCAGCACCGTGCCGCCTTGGGCCGTCTTGATGCGGTTGCGGTTCTGCCAGCCGTTCTTGTTGTACTGGATATTGTCCAGAACGATGAACACGTCGGCCCGCGCGATCTTCTCGAAATAGCGCAGCCAAGGGAGGTAATGGAGCTGATGAATTCCCACGAGCATGCGCGCTAGGATGCAGCAGCGGCGCGCGGCACGCAAGGCCGGCCGGTGCCCGGCGATCCGCCGGACTTGCCAGGGCTGCGGTACTCGTGTTAACATTAGTTGTTGCAACAACGAAAATAAGAAGGAGACCGCACATGGCTTACACCCCGAAAATCCTCGCCTTTGCCGGGAGCGCCCGGAAGGACTCCGTGAACAAGAAAGCCGTCGCCATCGCCGCTCAGGGCGCACGCGACGCCGGTGCCGAGGTCACCCTGATCGACCTCGCGGACTATCCGATGCCGATCTACGACGGTGATCTCGAATCCGCCGACGGGCTGCCGGAGAACGCCAAGAAACTCAAGCAACTCTTCCTCGAGCACGACGGGCTGCTGATCGCCTCCCCCGAATACAACAGCTCCTTCTCGCCCCTGCTGAAAAACACCATCGATTGGGTATCACGCAAGGAGACCGACGACGAAGCGCCCCTGGCGTGCTACACCGGCAAGGTAGCGGTGCTCCTCGCCGCGTCGCCCGGCGGCCTTGGCGGGCTGCGCGGACTGGTGCATGTCCGCGCCCTGCTCGAGAACATCAACGTCATCGTGCTGCCCCAGCAACGCGCCATCTCCGGTGCGATGAATGCCTTCGGCGACGACGGCAACCTCAGCGACGAGAAGCAGCAGCAGGGCGTGCTCGGTCTCGGCAAGACCCTCGCGGAATTCCTGGCCCGTTACCAGCGCTAGAGGGCTCGCGAGGAGTGATGCGATCTTCCGGCGGGTAGCCACACAGCTACCCGCCGAAGTTTACTTCTACCGGTGTTCCCCCCGAAACGCGCACCCGCTCCAAAGCGAGGGCGGCTGCGGCGCCGCCGTCGGGGAAATGCAGCAATACGACCCAGTACTCGCCGTCGACCAGCTTCGGGAAGCGGGCGAGACCTTCATCGCCGGTGTACAGGGTTCCCACCGTCCACGCTTCGTTCTCAGCCGGTGGCAACGCAGCCTGCGCTTCCGAGAGCTGCCCCTCGTAGAGTGTGACGACCTGGCCGGGCGGTGTGGAAACGACGATCTCGTTGGTCCCCGCAAAGATCAGATCGATTTCCTCGACCGTGTCTTCACCCACCGTGATGGTCTGCCGCACGCGGCCGCCGCTGTAGAGCAAGCCGATAATATCGAATTCTCCTGCGGGCAGATTCGTCAACTCGAAACTTCCGTCTGGTGTATTTACCCGGGCGTTTTCTTCATCGCCTATGACGATGCTCACGCGGCCGGGACCTACGGGCGTACCCGCCGCATCCAGCATCCGGCCCACGACCGTTGAGCTACCCACACGGAAGTCATGCGCAAAGACATAGGATTCACCGGCGCGTAGATCCATGCTGCGGGATATCGATTGAAGCGCCGGGACCTCGCCGGGCTCGCGGGCATGGTGCAGGGACACCTTGACCTCCAGCAGTCCTGCAGGCAGCGAACGCAGGACCGCATGTCTATCGCTATCCCCGTAGCCGCTGGAATAATTGAAGCCACCACCGCCGGGCGCCGTCCCCTGCGCGCTCACTTCGAAGTTCTCTGCGGGCTCACCATTCAGCGTAATCTCGAAGAGCACGACCGGGCCGTCTTCCAGCACCACTTCAAGCTGATCCGCGCCGGCTTCCCCGGGCACCACCGTGCGTTGCGTTGCGCCATGTGCCTCACTCTCAAAGATCAGCGCGAGCGGCTGGCCACGGGTCAAGCCCATGACTTGGAAACCCCCGTCGGGTTGGGTGATCGCGGCTGCTTCGAAGGGCTGATTACCCCGCATGACCTTGACGCCGGACGCCGGTTGTCCGTCGGGATTGAAGACCGTTCCTGCAATAGTGGCGGCGGGCCTCATGGGAATGTCGCGTTCCATTGCGACCGACGTTGCCGTGACCCACGCGGAGTGGGTCACGTAACCCGGCGCATTGGCCTGGATCATGATGGACCAGTCCGCGAGTTTGGTGACTTCGTAGTGGCCGTCGTCATCGCTGGTGTGACTCGTATAGCTGGTCGTCTGTCCGGCACGGATCTGGAGATCCGCCACCAGTCCCGCGCCCGTCTCCGCGTCGACAACACGCCCGCGCAGGGTCACCGGCTCGCGCAACACAAAGTCAGCCTGAGTAGCACCCGCGTCCACCTCCTGCGCTTCCGCCGCCGCGAAGCCGCGTGCCGACACATTGACCCGGTGCACGCCTTCCGTCAACCCCGATAGGGTGTAGTGACCGCGCACGTCGGTCACTGCCCGGTAGGCGCTACTCGGAATATATACCTCCGCGCCTGCCTTGGTCCGCCCATCGGGCCGATAGACGGTACCGCGAATACTTAGCGGTCCCGACTCGCCACAGGTGATAAGGACATTGTCCTTCATCTCGCCAGCGCGTACTTCGATCTCCGGTGTATCCCGGCAGACCGGACTGTAACCGTCGGAGAACTCATACCAAGTCTGCGTCTTGTAAATGCCTGCGGGCAGGTCCTCGACGACGAAGCGCCCGCCGGGACCGAAGTCGGCGCTCCAAGTGAAACCATCCGCGTCTTCCAATTGCAGACCGGCATCCCGCAGCGCCGCGCCGCCGGGTCCTTGCACACGCCCGCGAACGGTAGCGCTTGCGTCCTGATCGAGCACGAGCCGTAACTGCGCGCCGGCCACATCGTCCGCGCCGAGCCGCGCCGCTTCGCTGGCGGCAGCGTCTTTCTGCGCGAGGAAGGCGATGGCATGCCCGTCCGGCAAGGTATCGAAAACGAATCGCCCGCGCGCTTCGGTCTGGATTCTGGGCACGTAGTAGTTACGAACCTCACCGGCGGGTGCCACTGCGGCGTAGACTCGGGCGTCCTCGACGGGCGCGCCGGCCGTATCCACCACCACGCCTTCTACACGCAGCGCGGGCTTGAGGTTGAAGTTGATGTCTTCCAGGACGGCACCCGGCGCCAAGGTGAGCTGATGGAAGGTCTCTCCGGGACGCGCCATCGCCGGGTTGTTTTGATAGCCCGGTGTTTCGTCGAGTTGGACGGTAAGCAATCCCGCGGTCAATCCCATCGCGATGTAATTGCCGCCGGTATCGGTCGTTATTCGTCTTGATGGTCCTTGGCTATAGACACTGACTTGAATGCCGGGGATGCCGCGTCCAGTGTTCGCATCCGTCACCTGCCCCATCACCACGCCGCCGACCGTTGCCGTGATCGTGAGGGGCGTGTCCGGCTGCACCGTCACCCGGTCGCCTTTCGCGAGCACCAGCGCCGGATCCTCCAGCGCGATTTCGTAGTCACCTAGCGCCACGTCCGAGAGCAGAAAGCGTCCTTCGGCATCGGTGGCGACCGTGTGCTCCACCCGATCGGCGAAGTTCAGCGTGACGCGCACCCCGGGGATGCCGTCCTCCGTATCGGCGTTTACCAGCGTCCCCGTCAGGTCCTGGCCGTGCGCGAGCACAAAGCGCGCTTGTTCCGTGTGTGACACGTAGTCGCTCATCATCGGCGCGTAGCCCGGCGCATAGACGAAGTATTTCAGGCGGCCCGGCCACACGACGGGAACCGTGAAGGCGCCTTCCGCATCCGTGCCCGCCCGCAATGAGGCGACCTGCGTGTGCGCGGCCACGGTATCGGGATAGAGTTCGTGGGCAACGGGATAAACCCAGGCATCGGGCACCGGCGCGCCGTCCGGTCCCACCACGACGCCACGGAAATCGCGCGCGCTGGGAAGCATCTCCAAGGTGCTGCTCAGAGACTCCGGATACTCCGGGCGCAGGTTATAGTCCTCGAAGGCCGCGCCCTGCGTAGAAATCGCCTTCAGGCAATACTCGCCCATCGGTAGATTGCTGAAAAGTACTTTTCCCTCCGCATCGGGTTCCCCGTTCCACTTGAGCGTCTTTTCGGGGGGCGCTTCCGTGGCGGTCCACGTAACTTGCTCCAGCGTACACGCGGCCTTCGTGACGGCCTGACCATTCGCGTCCACCAGCTGCGCCTGGATACGGCCCTCGCCGGTGGCCGGTGCGCGTTCCGGCACGATGGAAACCGTAGCGTCTTCGGATTCGGCGAAATCTGCGCCGGTAGCAGCATCCGCCACCGGTACATCCGCGGAATCCGCCTCGGCCACCGCCGTGTCGTCTTGCCCGTCGAAGAAGGCAGGCGCTGACAGCCCCGCGACCACCACCGCCCCCGCCACCAAGGCCCCGCCCAGCGCGAGCTTCAGTATCCAACCCGTTCCAGCGGCCCCGGCGATCGCACTGCCCGCGGCGGCCTGTGCCTGCCAGCTCGCGCCCGCGGCGAGTACCGCGCCAAGAATCGCCTTCCGTTTCCGGGCATCCAGCGCGAAGGCCTCCCGCGCTTCCGGTCCCAGCGCGTGGATCAGTTCGGTGCCCAGCGCCTGGCGCGCGCGCTGGAGCCGTTTCGCCGCTGCGGCGCGAGAGATGTCCTGTAGCGCGGCACATTCCTGAATCGACTTGCCGGCAAAGTAGTGCAGCGCAAGGATCTCGCGCTGCTTCGCTTCCAAGCCCGCGAGCCCGCCACGAATGATACGCTCAAGATCAGCATCGCGGCCAGAGCCATCGTTCTGCGGTTCCTCGATCTGCTCCAAGGGAACTTCGCGCAGCCGCCGCTCGCGCAGACGAATGGCGCTGTTACGCACGATGGTCAGCAGCCATGCGCCGAAGCGGTGGGGTTGCTGGAGGGTGTCCAGCTTTTGGAAGGCCTTGACGAAAGCCTCTTGCACTACGTCGTCGGCGTCCGCGGAGACAATCACCAGTCCCCGCGCGACGGCCATCGCCGCGCTGCCGTGCCGATCGATCAAGAGCCCGAAGGCCTCGGTATTCCCGCCAAGGACCTGCGCCACGGCACGCGAAGTTGGCGGTTAACACGGGCTTCGCGATCGCCGGGTTCCTCATCGACACCCACATTGAGAAGCCAGCTCGCAAGGCTGAGGCAAGCT
>JAUIKJ010000191.1 GCA_030430835.1 Candidatus Hydrogenedentota bacterium | reverse complement strand
TCAGGAGTGGATCGACCAGTTCGGGATCGACGCCAGACTGTAACAAGTCGAAGGGCTTGATCTGCTTGAAAACGTCGGTGAAAGCGACTTCCCGCGAGAAATACTCGACCGGGGCGAGATTGATCCCGAGCGTCACCTGCGCGCGGGCGGGCTCCACATCCGTCAGACCGAGCATGGTCGCCACAGCCTGGTCGCGGCGCGGTCTGCGGACGGCGGGAAGCGTTGGAAGAAACCGGTTGTGCTGGATCGTACCGAAGAGAGCGCTGGCAACTTCGGCTACCCTGCCATCGTCGAAGGCCCCGACGGGACGGTGCACATCACCTATTCCTACAAGGTCGACGGCGGCGCGTCCATCAAACATGTGGCGCTGGACTAGAATCCGGCGGCGAATCGAATTGAACTACGGGTTCGGAATGAAGGGGCGGCCCATGCCCTGAAGGGGCTGGCGCTTGCGGAGGATCGGGTTCAGGCCGAAAATCTTGAGGTGCACGAGGAACTGGGGGATCGACACCTTTTCCACGCGAATAGCGTAGTACATGAAGTGCGTAATGAAAAGCAGGTTGAACACCGGCGGCAGGTTGTACTTCGTCAGCCACGCCAGCGGCTTCTCGAGCCACGGAAAGATCATCATGTAGTAGTAGACTTTCTTCATGTTGATCAGCCGCGCGCGATCGGGAAGGTCGAGGTACATGTCGTGGTGCAGCGTCGCCTGGAATTCCCGGTGCTCCTCCGGCGCGGGCAGATAGCGCTGAATGGTCTCGTCCTCGGTCAGCGTCAAGCCCGGATAAGGCTGGAAGAAGGTGGTCCACAGATAGAAGGGTTTCACCTTGCGGTAGAATTCGAGCCGTTCGAGGTGATCCTCGACGGTGTCCCCCGGCAAGCCAAAGAAGGCACTGGAGGCGTAGGCCACGCCGTACTTGCGCAGCCATCCGGTCACCTCGAGGATATGCTCGTCGGTCACGGGCTTGTTCATCAGGCCCTTGCGCTGCTCTTCACTGCCGGACTCGACGGCGATCGCCATCATGCCGGCGCCGGCATCCGCGAGCAGCTTGATGTCTTCTTCCTGGATCGGGCCAAAGCGGAAATTCGCGGTGAAGGGAATCCCGACCTGCTCCTTGTAGAGCGGCAGGAATTCCCGCAGCCAGTCGTTCTTCACCCAGAACACTTCGTCCACGAAGAAGACCCAGGTGACCGGCTTCGGCTGGCGCGCGATGACCTCCTTAATCTCGTCCACCGCGCTTTGCGGGGAACGCTTCCGGAAGTAGCGCTTGCCGCCGCCGTAGTGATCAGTCAGCACCGGGTTGCTGCAATAGGAACAGCGGAAGGGACAGCCGCGCCCCGTAAGGATCCGCACGTACTTGCTGTTCCGGAAGAAGTAATACTTGTTGTAGATGGTCCGGTCGATGAAGGGCAGCGCGTCCATGTCGACCATCTCTTCGCGCATGGGCTGGCGCTTGATGGAGCCGTCCGGCAACTTGTACCAGAAGCCGGGAATCTCCGTGTAGTCCGCGCCTTCATCCAGGGCGTCACACAGCTCGCGCAGGGCATGCTCGCCCTCGCCCAGACACACGATGTCCACGCCGTCCTGCGCGATGGACGCTTCCGGCGCCACGATGATGTGCACATTACCGAAGACGGTGAGCGCGCCGGTACGCCCCTTGATCGCCTGCGCTACGCGCACCGCCCAGGGCATGCTCGGCGACAGAATGGAAAAAGCGACGACGTCCGGCTTGAAGGCCTCCAGCTCCGCCAGGAACTTCGCGGAGGAACTGCCTTCGTCGACGAAGACCTCCACTTCGTGGCCCGCTTCCTTCAACACGGCGGCCATGCACATGAATCCCATGTACTCGACCATCACGTCTTGACAGAACGCTACGCGTGCCACGGCGAAAAAAGTCCCCTAGCTGGCTGAAAAACCCGATACCTACACCCGATTACCCTAACACGGAACGCCCCGGGAGTCAATGCAACCCCCGGCAAATCAAGGGATTATAACGCCCACACCGCACACAATTCCGCGCATTCTGCGGTCCGTCCCGGTCTATCGATGGCGCACGAGTGCATCATTGAAGCAACCGGCACGCGGGGGCGATCCATTCCCCCGGCGTCTTGACTCCCTCCGCCGGGTTGCGGACAATGCGGTATTCGCTCAAGACTATTTCAGGAGCACATATCGCATGCTGGCGCGGGTACTTTCGGGGGCTTTGCTGGGTGTCGACGCACACCCGGTCGCGGTCGAGGTGGATGCCAGCCCCGGCATGCAGAAGATTGACGTGGTCGGCTTGCCGGACACGGCGATCAAGGAGAGCAAGGAGCGGGTCACTGCGGCGATCCGGAACAGCGGCTTTCGCGTGCCGCGGGGGCACGTGCTCATCAACCTCGCCCCGGCCGACATGCGCAAGGAGGGCAGCGCCCTCGACCTCCCGATCGCGCTGGGTATGCTTGCGGCGAGTGATCAGCTTTCCGGGGATGTGTTGACAGACTACCTGATCGCCGGGGAACTGGCGCTCGATGGTTCGGTACGGCCCGTGGCCGGGGCGCTGGCGTTGGCCAATGCCGCGCGTGCGCGGGGGATGAAAGGCGTGCTGCTGCCTGCGGCCAATGCAAACGAAGCCGGCGTAGTGCAGGGGACGGAGGTGATCCCCGTGAACACGCTGGATGAGGCGGCGGGCTTCATGGCGGGGGACAACCCGATTGCGCCGCATGAGACCGATATCGACGCTTTCTTCGCGCAGGCGCATGTGGACATGCCGGACCTGAGCGAAGTGAAAGGCCAGGCGCACGTCAAGCGCGCGCTCACGGTCGCCGCGAGCGGTGGACACAATCTGCTGATGATCGGTCCGCCGGGCACGGGCAAGACGATGCTCGCCGCGCGGCTGCCGGGCATCCTGCCTGACCTGACCTTCGAAGAGGCCCTGGAAACGACCCGCGTCTACAGCATCAGCACCGGCGTGAAGCGCGAGGAGGCGTTGATCACCCGACGGCCTTTCCGCAGCCCGCACCACACGGCCACGACGGTGTCTATCGCCGGTGGCGGCACCGGCGCCATGCCGCATCCGGGCGAAGTGAGCATGGCGCACAACGGTGTGCTCTTCCTGGATGAGTTGCCCGAGTTCAATCGGAGCGCGATTGAGGTGCTGCGCCAACCGCTCGAAGAAGGTCTGGTCCATATTCGCCGTGCGAACTACTCCGTGACGTATCCCAGCCGCTTCATGCTGGTGGTGGCGATGAACCCCTGTCCCTGCGGCTGCCGCTCGGATCCGCGGCGCGTGTGCCGCTGTTCCAACGGCGACATCCAGCGTTACATGGGCCGGCTCTCCGGCCCGCTGATGGACCGCATCGACATCCACGTCGACGTGCCGGCGCTCTCCTTTGAGGAACTGAGCAAGACCGAGGCCTCCGGTCCGACCAGCGCGGAAGTGCGGGCGGAAGTCCAGGCCGCGCGCGAACGGCAGCGTGCGCGCTACGGTGACCCCACGGCGTGCAACGCCAAGCTCGACAGCAAGATGCTGCGCACGCACTGCAAGCTGGACGAGAGTGCCCAGCGGATACTGGAGACGGCCCTGGATCGGCTTGGTTTGAGTGCACGTGCCTACGACAAGATCCTGCGTGTGGCACGAACCCTTGCCGATCTGGAGGCGGTGGAAAGCATCGCGGATCACCATGTCGCCGAGGCGGTGCAATACCGCTCGCTGGGACAGGACTAGGCAGCCGCACGCATGCCGGCTAGGCCACGGATAGGCCTGGGGCGCGCAGCTCTTCATGTTGGGCGCACGCCTGCCGGTGCGCCGAAGGAAACCGGTTCGCGCGCCGGTCTTGGGGCTTTGTCCCTTGCCGTCCTGTTGCACCGCCTGAGCGTTGGCACATGCTCCGCGATTCCCGTCTTCCTGCCGCTGGCGATACCGGCGGCCACGATCGACGGATTGCATCGGCACCACCCGCAATCCGTGCGTTATTCGATCAGGTCGAGAAACTTGTGGTTCCCCTTGGGGAAGGCGTATTCATCAAACTCGCTGCGCGGTACCCAACGCAGTTCGGTGTGGGTCTTGGCCTTGATCGTGCCTTTTTCGATGGCGCAACGATAGACGTTGAGCGTGACACGCAGGTGGGTGTAGGCGTGCTTGACGCAGGCGAGCATTCCGCCAGCCTTGACCGTTACCCCCAGCTCTTCCTTGCACTCGCGCACCAGCGCCTGCTGATGGGTCTCCTTGGGTTCTACCTTGCCGCCGGGGAATTCCCACAGCCCGCCGAGCATGCCCTCGGGCGGGCGCCGCCCGATGAGGTACCTGCCGTCTTCCTCGATTACCGCCACCACGATTTCCTTGTGTGGTACGGCTTTCTTCGCCCTGCGTACCGGGCGCTCGAGTTGCGTGCCGTCCGCCCGGGCGATACAACACGCCGACACAGGACAGGCATCGCAGGCGGGTTTTTTGGGCGTGCATACGCGCGCACCGAGTTCCATCATCGCCTGGTTGAAGTCGCCCGGGGCATCGCGCGGCACCAACTTGCCCGCCATGGCCCAAAGCGCCTTTTCCGTCTCCGTGTCGTCGATGCTTTTCTCCACATCGAAGAGCCGCGAAAGCACGCGCTTCACATTGCCATCGACCACGGGTACCCGCTCGCCGAAGGCGATGCTGCCGATGGCGCCGGCGGTGTAGCGCCCGACCCCGGGGAGCAACTGGAGCAACTCGGCCTTCTCGGGAAAGGTGCCGCCGTGCTGGCCCGCGACGATTTTGGCGGCTGCGTGCAGGTTGCGGGCACGGGTGTAGTAGCCGAGGCCTTCCCAGAGCTTGAGCACTTGATCCTCGCTCGCCGCGGCAAGGTCTTCCACGGTGGGAAAGGCTGCCACGAAACGCTCATAGTAGGGGGTGCCCTGGTCCACCCGGGTCTGCTGCAGGATGATTTCGGACAACCAGACTCGGTAGGGATCCTGAGTGCGGCGCCAGGGCAGGTCGCGGGCTTCAGCCTGGTACCAGGCCAGCAGGTCACGGCGGATACGATTCGCCTGTTCCATCGTCTATCCGGAATCTCGCACGGGTTGCATTCGTCTGGGCGGCACTCTACATTGCAGCAGCCATGACTGTACCAGAACCACCGGAAAAGTTCAGCCGCCTGCGCAAGCGTCTATACGTCATCATCTTCGGCGCCGAGACGCCCCTGGGCAAGGCCTTCGACCTGTTGTTGCTCGCGGCGATCATCCTCAGCGTCGCGGCCGTGATGCTGGACAGCGTGACCCTGATCCGGCTCCGCTACGGGCGACTGCTGCTGGCGGCCGAGTGGTTCTTCACGGTGCTGTTTACCGTGGAGTATATCGTCCGGATCTATTGCGCCCCCAACCCCTGGCGCTACGTGCGCAGTTTCTACGGCATAGTGGACCTGCTCTCCATCGTTCCGACTTACATCAGCCTGATACTCCCGGGCACACAATACCTGCTGGTGCTGCGCCTGCTCCGCGTGCTCCGTGTCTTCCGCGTGCTGAAGATTGTCCAATATATGGGCGAGGCCGAGCTGCTTGTCGCGGCGCTGCGCAACAGCCGCCGCAAAATCGCAGTCTTTCTCTTTGCCGTGGTGACCATTATCGTGGTCTTCGGGTCCATCATGTACCTGGTTGAAGGCGCGAAGAACGGCTTCACCAGTATTCCGCGGAGTATCTACTGGACAATTGTCACCATCACCACCGTCGGCTACGGGGACATATCACCCGCCACGCCGCTGGGACAGTTTCTCGCCTCCATCGTGATGATGGTGGGCTATGCCATCATCGCCGTGCCCACCAGTATCGTGTCCGTGGAAATGGCACAGGCAGTCCGCAATCAAAAAGGGGGCATGGCCGAGATGTGCCCGCAATGCGGGGCCAAAGACCATGACGCCGATGCGCGACACTGCAAATATTGCGGTTTTTCGTTGCGGATACCCAAAGCCGAGTAACTGGGGTGGGAGGGGCCTGGCGATCCGTTCCCCGTCGGCCCGGCCGGACGGTGAGGAGTCTCCGGCGGCACCGGCTTGCACGGCAGATCGGACCACCGTATAAGGCTCTCTGAGGGTGGAAATACACAATATATAGGCTACTGCCACTTGACACGATACAAGATAGTGAATACACTATCGTTTACAAATTTGAGGAT
>JAUIKJ010000190.1 GCA_030430835.1 Candidatus Hydrogenedentota bacterium | reverse complement strand
TGGAAACCTCCCGGCCAAAGCGTAGCTTCACCGGCGAGAAGTTCGCGAAGGCCAGCACCTCCCCCGGCGGATCCAGCGGCAGGGCACCCTCCGGCACGGCGCTGATGCCGACGCGTACCGGCGTGTTGAAGGCCTTCGCCGGCACGACCACGGCTACGCCGTCCACCGGATTCGCCGGGTCGTCTACGGCCAGGATACCTTGCTCACCCGTTGCGAATCCGGCGCTGGCCGCCGTCTCGAACTCCGTCAGGGTGACAAAGATGCGCTGCTGCGCGGACACTTGATCCGCATCCTGCACATTGAGCAACACCGGATACTGCCCCGGGGGCAGCAACTCGGTGTAGGTAAAGCGCGGGTTTTCATCGGCGCTGTCAAAGTTGCCGTCGCCATCGAAATCCCAATCAAAGAGCAAGCCCCCCGGCGCACCGCTGAAACCGGAATCGAACTGTACGCTCAGAGGCGCGGGACCAATCGCCGGCGACGCGGTGACGTTGATAAGCGGCGGATCCCCGACGACCACGTTGAAGTTCGTCTCACTTTCCAGGCCGGAGTTGTCGGTCAATCGCAGGGTTACGAGGTACTCGCCGGGCGTGTCGTAGAGCACCGGGACAATACTCCCAAAGCCCTCGGCGGAAATGCCGTCCAGCGCATCAAAATCCCACTCGAAACTGGCGATGCCCCATTCGTCCTGGCTCGCGCCCGCATCGAAGAGAATTGCCAGCGGCGCGGGCCCCTGCAGCGATGCCGGTTCGGCATCCACGAGAATCTGCGGCGCGACGGTATCGCGCGCACCGTCTGGACCGCCGTCGGCGCCCACGTCGTTCAGTGATCCATCGCGATCCTTGAATTCGGCCGCGGGATCGCCGGCATCCCGCAGATTCGACGGTGCGCGCAGGTGTAAGTTCAGGGCCTCGGGCGCCACAAAAAGCGGGTTGCTGACGAAATCGGTGTCGGCCGGGAACGCGCCTTCAACCGCAACACCGTTGTTGAAAAACGCGTTGAAACCACTGTTGAGCGTGGCCGATGACGCGACACTGACGCCGGTGCCGTTCTCGGCAAAGGCATTGTTTTTCAGCGGATCGATCGTCGCATCCAGACCGCCACGCACACCACTACCATTCTGATAGAAGGTGTTGTTGAATACACCCGCGGCGGCATCCACCTCCACAAAGAGGCCTAGGTCGCTCCCGTAGAGCACGCAGTTGGAGATCGTCGCACTGCCATTGAGCGGCACTTTCACCGCGGCGCCGCCCGTCTCGCCGATACTAAACCCGACAACCTGGGATCCCTGTCCCAGGGTCACCAGGTCCGCCGGCGTATTCGGGTTGCCGGTGATGAAAGTGTGGTTCGCGCCGTCCTCGCTGCGCAGGCTCTCGCCCGCCCCGACCGCGATGACCTCCGCGTAGGTGCCCGCGCGCACGACTACGCGATCGCCCCGCCCGGCCGTGGTCGAAGCGAGGGCTGCGGCGATGCTCCGAAAAGGATTTCGACTGCTGCCATCCTCGGCACCCACGTGCGCCGCGTCGACAAAGAAGGTCTGCGCAGGCTCCTGCGCGACGGCACCCACGGCCGTGAACAGCAGCAAGGCGGTCAAAGCATAACGCACCATTTGCACCTGATCCTCCCTCGCGTCCCGGTAAAGACGCACGGGCGGTTTTCGCCCTGCGCACGCCCACACTTCTCGCTTTTGAGAATAGCCCTCGCCCGGCATGATTTCAAACACACTTGTTTCGACCTGCCGGGATCGCTACGATCCAGTCTGTCTCCCCCCTAGGAATTCCCAGCCGTGTCCGATACCCCAACCGAATCCACCGAGACCCCACCCGCAGCCGACGCGGTGGCGGAAGCCCCGGCGCAGGTGCCCGAGAACGCGCCGGCACTGGCCGTGGAACTACCGGACGATACGGTTCGCATCGAGTTGGATCAGTTCGAGGGGCCCTTTGAGGTACTGCTCTACCTGATTCGCTCCCAGGAAATCGACATTTTCGACATTCCGATCAGCAAGGTAACGGAGCAGTATCTCGGCTTCCTTGACCTGATGAAGAATGAAAGCCTGGATATTGCCAGCGAGTTCATCGTCATGGCGGCCACGCTCATTCAGATCAAGTCGCGTATGATCCTCCCCGTTGAGACGGAAGAGGACGACGATGAACCTATTGAAGAAGAGGATCCCCGCCTGGAACTGGTGGAGAAACTGCTGGAATACCGGCGTTTCCGGGACTACGCGGAACTCCTGGAGCGGCGCTGGGAGGTTGCGGCGGACCGCTACGTCCGCAATGTGAAACCCAAGGTCGACTTCGACGACGAAGAAGAGGAATACCTGGAAGTCAGTCTCTACGATCTCATTCGGGCGATTCGCGCGATGCTGCGCTATGTTCTGGCGCCGCCAATGCACGAGGTCATCAACGAGGCCTCGTCCATTGACGAGAAGATCGGCCGTATCGAATCCATGCTCGAAGAGAAGGACACCGTGACCTGGGGCGAATTGCTCGCGGAATGCCAATCGAAGGTCGAAGTGGTCTGCTGCCTGCTCGCTATTCTCGAGTTGTGCCGCATGCGCCGGATCCGCGCGCACCAGCACCGCACCTATGGCGACATCCGCATCTTTGCACGGGACCCCGCCGACGACGGTCCGATCGTGCCCGAGAACGCCGATGTGGTGGAGGCCTGACCGCAGGCCAACCGGGCAGCGCGGCGAAGACGCCGCCGCCCGCTTTCTGCGCCGACAGGGCTATCGTATCCTGGATCGCAACGTACGCCTCGGTCGCAACGAGATCGACATCATCGCGCAGGAAGGAGACACCATCGCATTCGTCGAAGTCCGTAGCCGCACCGCGGCGGATGCCATTGCACCGGAGGACACCGTCGGCCCCGTAAAGCAGCAGCGCCTGCGCACGGCCGCAAATATCTGGCTCGGCCAGCACCAGGAAGCCGCGATGCACTACCGCTTCGACGTGGTTGGAGTCATTCTTCCGGATCGCGGCAAAGCGGAGATCACGCTGTACCGGGATGCTTTTCGCTAAAACGGGGGGCGGCACTGGTAACGCCCATGTGCATGGTCGTGATGAAGAGGAGGCGACGCGTTGCGTCACCCCCAACAGATTCCGGCGGTGGTCGTGCCATTGCACCATTCCGCTGCCGCGCGTTATACTCCCCCACTTGGCAAAAAACGCCTAATCCCTTTGAAAACAGGATCTTACTAGCATGATCATCGTCATGGGATCGCGTGAACAGCGCGACGTAGACAACGTGGTGAGCAAGGTCGAGCAACTCGGCTACAAGGCACACGTCATTCTCGGCGTGGAACGCACCGTGGTCGCCGCCGTCGGCGACGAGCGCGACAAGCAGCGCCTCACGGCGCTGGAGTCCCTGCCCTATGTGGAGCAGGTGGTCCCGATCTTGAAACCCTTCAAGCTTGCCGGCCGCGAGGTCAAGTCCGAATCCAGCGTCGTGGAATGCGGCAGTGCCAAGATTGGCGGCAAGCACTTCGGCGTCGTCGCCGGTCCCTGCTCGGTCGAATCGCGCGAGCAGATTAACGAAACGGCCGCCATCTGCAAGCAGTATGGCGCACACATGCTCCGCGGCGGCGCGTACAAGCCGCGCACCTCGCCCTACAGTTTCCAGGGCCTGGAAGAGGAAGGGCTCAAGCTGCTGAAGGAAGCGGGCCAGGCAAACGGCCTGCCCGTGGTGACCGAGGTCATCACGCCGGACAATGTGCCGCTGGTCGCCAGCTATGCCGACATGCTGCAGATCGGTGCGCGCAACATGCAAAACTATGGCCTGCTCAAGGCCGTGGGCAAGGTGAAGAACCCGGTCTTCCTGAAGCGCGGCATGGCCGCGACGATCCAGGAATTGCTGATGTGTGCAGAGTACATTCTCTCCGAGGGCAACCCCAACGTCATCCTCTGCGAACGCGGCATCCGCACCTTCGAGACGGAGACGCGCAACACACTGGACATCCAGGCGGTGCCGGTGCTGAAGAAGTACACGCACCTGCCGGTCGTCATTGATCCGAGCCATTCCACGGGCCACTGGGATCTGGTCACGCCGATGGCCTGCGCGGCGGTGGCCGCGGGGGCGGACGGCATCATGGTGGAAGTACACCCGCGTCCGGCGGAGGCTTTCTCCGACGGACCGCAGTCGCTGAAGCCCGACAATTTCGCCGATCTGATGAAGCGCATCAAGCCGCTGGTCGAGATCATGGGCAAGGTGCTGTAGGGATGGCGGAGAAGATCGAGAACCCGGACGAACTCGAGATCGTGGAGATGCCGGGTCGCGATGAGTCGCGGCAGGTGCTCTATGCGCTGCTCTTTGTGGCGGATCGCCCCATGAGCGCAGGCCGTCTGGGTGAAGCCCTCGGCGGCATGGACGCGGAAGTGGTCACGAACCTGCTCGAGGAACTTCGCACCGAACTTGACGCCAACGAACTCCTGCCCTATACCCTGACCGAGATTTCCGGCGGGTACCAGTTGGTAACCCAACCACAGTTCGGCCCCTATATTCGCCGCCTGTTTCAGATCAAGCGCAGCAAGCGCTTGTCCCGCGCACTGCTGGAAACGCTCGCGATCATCGCCTACAAACAGCCGACCACGCGCGCGGAAGTGGAATCGGTCCGCGGCGTCAGTGTATCGCACGCCTTCGATCAACTGCAGGAGCGCCGGCTCATCAAGATTTCCGGCGTGGCGGATCTCCCGGGCCGCCCGAAGCTCTACCGGACCACCGACGAGTTCCTCGTACAGTTCGGCCTGAAGAGTCTCAAGGAACTGCCCACCATGGATGAGCTCAAGGAAATGGAATGAGCACCGTCCGCCTGCAGAAGTACCTCGCTGAGTGCGGCATCGCGTCACGCCGTGCGAGCGAGAAACTCATCGAGGCGGGCCGGGTACGTGTCAATGGCGATGTCGCCGCCCTGGGTGCCAAGGTGGATCCCGCAAGCGACGACATCCTTCTGGACGGCGCCGCCGTCGCACCGTCGGACAAGAAGGTCTATGTCGTTCTGAACAAGCCGGCAGGCACGGTGAGCACGGCCAAGGACACCCACGATCGCCCCACCGTACTGGACTGTATTCACGGGGTCACCGAGCGCGTGTTTCCCGTGGGGCGGCTCGACATGGATGTGGAAGGCGTGCTCCTGCTGACCAACGATGGCGAACTCGCCAACCGTCTCATTCATCCGCGCTATGAGATCGACAAAATCTATGTGGCAAAGGTCAAGGGTCTGGTGCAGCCGGAGGCCGCACGGCGCCTCGAGAAAGGCGTTCACCTTGAAGACGGGATGACCGCGCCCGCGCGCGCCGTGATCATGAATGCGAATCCGCAGAACAGCACCATCCAACTCACGATCCATGAAGGGCGCAAGCGGGAAGTGAAACGGATGTGTGCCGCGGTCGGCCATCCCGTCATCCGTCTCCACCGCGTTGCCTTCGGCAATATTCGTGCGCGCGGCCTGCGCCCCGGGGAATGGCGCTACCTGAACCCGGGCGAAATTGCGAAGCTGCGGCATATCGCCAAGCTCGACAACAATCCCAAGGTCACGCACCCGAGCGTCTAGGCACGGCGATGCGGGACCGCAACCCGACAGGAGTTCACCCATGCGGTCCACCCTGCTCGCCATCGCGGGTCTCTTCACGATACTTCCGGCCGCCGCGGATCATCAGGTCCTCCTGCAAGGTGAGAACAAGCTCGCCATCGTGAATGCGGACGGCACCGTCTCCTGGGAAATGAAGTGGGGCGGTATCCACGACCTTCACCTGCTGGAGAACGGCAACATCCTCACGGTGCAGATGATGCGACGCGTGGTGGAGATCGATCGCGACACGAAGAAAGTCGTGTGGTCCTACGACGCAGGCAAGGAGAACGGCAACGACGGCCAGCGCGTGGAGGTGCACGCGATCCAGCCCCTGCCGGAGAATCACGTGATGATCGCCGAGTCCGGGCCGGGACGCATCATCGAGATTGATCGGGATGGTACGTTGCTCAAAGAAGTGAAGCTTCACCTGGACCATCCCGATCCGCACCGCGACACACGGCTCGCGCGCAAGCTGGACAACGGGAATTACCTGGTCTGTCACGAGGGCGACGGCGTGGTGCGCGAGTATTCCGGCAATGGCGGCGCGGTGGTGTGGGAGTTCCC
>JAUIKJ010000189.1 GCA_030430835.1 Candidatus Hydrogenedentota bacterium | reverse complement strand
GGCGCTGAAGAAGGGTTCGCTCGTGGTGAACTCGTCGCAGGGTGGCGGCAGCAAAGATACCTGGGTTCTCGCGGCGCGGTGCGAGAACGGCAAGTCAGAGGGCACATGCTAAGCCGCGTCGCCGATTCGACATTCTGGATGAGCCGCTACATCGAGCGTGCCGAGAACATCGCGCGCTTCATCAATGTGAACTGGAACCTCATGCTGGACTCGTCGGGGATGCCTGCCGAGATCCAGTGGCAACCGTTGTTGGATGCCACGGCGGACAGCGAGATCTTTGCCGAGCGCTATGGCGAGGCAAACGCGATAAACGTCGTGAAGTTTCTGTGTTTCGACCAGGAGTACCCCAACTCGATTTATTCCTGCATGGCCGCCGCACGGGAGAATGCCCGCTCCATACGCGAGATCATTCCCATTGCACTCTGGGAGCAGGTCAACATGTTCTACCTCAATGTTCGTCGTTTCGCGGCGGACGCGAGTTGTCTGAGCTCCCCGCACGATTTTCTTTCGTCGGTCATCGCGGACAGCAATCACTTCATCGGCTTGAGCATGACTACGATGATGCACGATGAGGGCTGGCATTTCTGCCGCCTCGGCCGGTTGCTTGAGCGCGGCGACAAGACCTCGCGTATCCTCGATGTGAAATACTATTACCTTCTGCCCTCGCCGGATGATGTCGGCTCTTCGCTGGATCATATCCAGTGGGCCGCGTTGCTGCGTTCGGCGAGTGCGCTGCAGGCCTATCGCCAGCGCTATGGCCCCATCCAGCCCGATGAGATCGTGAAGATGCTCCTTCTGGATCGGGAGTTTCCGCGCGGGGTGCGGTATTGCGTCGAGCGCAGCAAGGATTCGCTTCAGGCGATCAGCGGAACCCACTCGGGCACCTGGTCAAACGAGGCCGAGCGCCTATGCGGAAAGCTTGAGGCCGAACTTACCTATACGAGTCCCGACACCATCGTGGACATGGGCGTTCACGAGTTCATTGACCAACTCCAGACGGACATTAACGCGATCGGTCAGGCGATATACGATACCTTCTTCGCGATCCACCCGGAGCCGACCCAGTCTCAGACGCAGTCGCAATAGCCCGCACACAGTGCGAAGTTTGACGCTACGGCCAAGGTTCTGTATCTTCGCGCCGGGCCAATGGAGCCCGCCATCCGTCAGGAGTCACGATTCATGTTCGCACCCAAAGACCTGCTCGCGCGGAATAAAACTTGGGCTGGAAAGATATCCGAGAACAACCCGCGCTTTTTCGCAGAGTTGGCCGATCAGCAGACCCCCAAGTTTATGTGGATCGGTTGTTCTGACAGCCGCGTGCCCGCGAACCAAATCGTCAATCTGCCTCCCGGTGAGATCTTCGTTCACCGCAACGTCGCGAACATCTTCAACGCGGGCGACCTGAATGCCCTGGCGACCCTGCAGTTTTCCGTGGATGTCCTGAAGGTGGAGCACATCATCGTCTGTGGCCATTACGGTTGTGGTGGCGTACTCGCGGCCCTGCGGGGTGACCGGCATGGCCTCGTGGATCACTGGTTGCGCCAGGTGCAGATCATACGCGACCAGCATGAGGATGAACTTGCGGACCTGGAGGGCGAACCAGCCCGGCACCAGCGCCTCTGCGAACTGAACGTCGCGTCACAGGTTCGGCATGTCGCCGAAAGCTATGTGGTTCGCGACGCGTGGGAGCGGGGCCAGTCCCTGTCCGTACACGGCTGGGTCTACAGCCTGCACGACGGAATCCTGCGAGACCTCGGTGTCAGCGTCAATCCCTGATCGCGGGCATCAGCCGGCCTCGGCCGGTGTCGCCTGTGCTGCGGCGCGTATCCGCCCGATCAACAACTGCGACACGTGGTTCTGCTGGTTCTCCTGCGCAATTTCGAGTGCGGTCTTGCCGGAATTGTCCCGTAAGTCGATCGGCGCGCCTGCCGCCAGCAAGGCCTCCACCGCGGCGACATGGCCGCCGCGGGCCGCTTCATGCAGGGCCGTGAAACCCTCCGGCGTCGCGGCGGGCTGGTTGAGGTCCGCGCCGTGCGCAAGCAGCACCTGAATGGCCTCCGCATTGCCAAAGCGCGCGGCTTCGTGCAAGGGCGCCAAGCCGAACAGGGTGCCATTTACCAACTGGGGGTGTGTGGACAACAGCGTGGTGAGCATCGCCGCATCCCCGCGGATCGCCGCGTCACGCAGTTCCTCATAGCCGATGGCCTTCAGGTACATCAGGGTGCGGCGGCGGCCCTCAAGCCGTGAGATTTGAAACGGCGTCAGCCCGATGGTGGCGGTGTCCTCATTCGCGCGCGCCTCGGCCAGCGCGAGGGCCGTCTTGCCCTCATGGGTGCGGAGGTTGATGTCCCCGCCCTTGGCCACGAGCAGCTTGACCGTACGTACGTGCCCTTCATCGGCCGAGTGATGCAGGGGCGTAAAGCCCTGCGCGTCGGCCGTATTGATATCCACGCCACGCAGCACATAGAGCTGGGCCGGTCCCCAGTGGCCAGCGCGTGTCGCCACATGAATCGGAAGCTGTCCGCGGTCGTCCGCGGCATACAGATCCGCGCCGTGCTCGACGATGGACTTCACCACCAGGATGTTGCCCCGGCGCGACGCGATGTGGAGCGGGGTCCAGTTCTCATTGTTGCGCGCGTTCACATCCACACCGCTATTCAGCAGCAGGGTCACCGTATCAACCGCACCCTGTCCCGCCGCGTGGTGGATGGGCAGGTTGCCGCCCCGGTCCACGTGATTGAGATCGGCGCCTTCCCCCGCAAGCCACTGCGCGAGATCGGCCGTATCGGCTTCGATGGCGGCGAAAATCGGTGTCTGTCCGTTGCGGTCGACGACGTCGCGCTTGGCGCCACGCTCATCCAGCAATCGCGCGAGTTGCACGTTGCCGTTGGACAATGCTGAAAAGAGCGGCGTGCGCTGGTTCCGGTCCGGCGCTTCGATCGAGGCGCCGCGATCGATCAGGAGGGCGACCACCTCCGCCTTGTTTTCCATGACAGCCCGATGCAGCGGCGTCGTCCGATCACGGTCAATGGCTTCGATATCCGCCCCGGCTTCGAGGCAGATGTTGACCAGTGCGGTGCTTCCGGTTGCTGCCGCCAGATGCAGCGGCGAAGAGCCGTTCTTGTCCTTGAGCGCGATGTCCGCGCCGTGTGCAATGAGCGCACGCGCAATCTCCGGCGCGTCCGCGAGAATCGCCATGTGCAGCGGCGTGACCCGCTCGCGATCCTTTGCATCCTGGTCGGCGCCGTGCTCCAGCAGAAGGGGAACCACTTCCGTACTCTTGTTGCGTACGGCGATGTGGAGCGGCGTCATGAAATCGGCATCCTGCGTTTCGGTAGGCGCGCCAGCCGCAAGCAGCAGCGCGGCCAGTTCGGCCGCATTGGCCTCCGCCACGTTGTGCAGCGCGGTACGTCCGCGCATGTCGCCCGCGGCAAGATCGGCCCCGCGTTCGATCAGCGCCGAAATAAAACTGGCGTTGCCCAGTTCAACGGCGTCGTGTAGAAGGGTGTTCTTCTTGCCACTTGCGCGGGGGGTGTTGATGTCGCGCCCCTGCGAAATGAAGAAATCAAGCATTTCTACGTTGTTCGAGTAGAGCGCGGCATACATCACGCCGGTGCCGTCCTTCGACACATCCGACAGATCGGCGCCGCGTTCCAGCAGAAACTTGACCGCTTCCAACTCGCCGGCGTAGGTGGCAGTCATCAGCAGGGTGGTGCCCGCACCTTGCACGTACTTGTCGTTGACCAATTCCGGTGCCGCGTCGAGGCGCTCCCGAAGACATTCGATGTCCCCGTAACCGGCGCAGTGGTGCAGATCGGCGGATACCCCGGCGGCGCGCAATGCCTTGGTGGTCTCGAAGTGCCGGTTCTCCATGGCGCGTTGCAGCCCTGTGGAGAAATAGACCTCACTGATGGAGCGAAACTCGTTTGCGCCGCTCAGGAAGAGCGTGGATGCGGTCTGCGTGGCGCCCGCTTCGCAGGCCAGGATGTAGGGAGTGTAGTTCTGGGCATTCGTCTGATACACCGCCGCGCCCTTGTCGATGAGCAGCAGTGTCGTATAGACCTCGTTCGCGGCCGCGGCCAGATGCAGGGGGGTATTCCCCTCCCTGTCCCCCGCATAGACGCGCGCGCCGGCATCCAGCAGGCTGGTCACGATGTGCGCAAGGCCCTTTGCCGCCGCCAGGTGCAGGGGAGTGCGCCCCGTCTCGTCCGGTTCATGGACGGAGACGCCGGCGTCGATCCAGTCCTTCGTTGCATAAAGATCACCCGCGGCAACGGCGGAAAAGATCGTGGGATAGAGCGCGGCGATGGACGGGAGCCGCGTGGCCTGGGCGTTCTCCTCGGCGGCGACCCGGCCTGGAGGGGCGGCGAGCAGCCCAAGGGCCAGACTGGAAAGGAGGGTGAGGGCGGTCAGCAAACTGAGGGTTACCCGGCGCATCGGACGAGCCATCTCCTTGCGGCATAAAGCCTTAAGCGGTAGTTGCGGTTTCCGGAGCGGAAGGTGTCCTGGCGGACACACGCCGGGTATTCTCGCACATGCCGTCAAAATTGAACAACGCCGCAGCCGCGGGGAAGGTTTACAGGGACGCAGGCCAGGTCCAGGTACTTACCGATCGGCCGGGCAACTCGGCGTTGAAGGTCTCACCGCCGCCCGACACGGTGACGGCGCGTGGCGTACGCTCGGCGTTGGCCACCACGAGCACGCAGTGCTGCTCGGGCGTGACGAAGGCGACATGGGCGAAGCGTTCCTCTACGGCGCCAGAACTGACCCGCACGGCACCGCGTGGAATGTACTTCATGAACTGGCCATACATGAAGTAGTCGAAACGGTATTCGACGGTGAGATCCGACTTCAATTCGATGCAGGTGGCACTGGCATGGTGCGGGCCATTGTTCGGCTTGCGTTCTTCGTCCAGCATGACGACCCAGGCATTGTAGGATCGGGCCCAATTCCGAAGGATGTTGATGATCGTAATGGCTCCGGTGGTGCGAAAAGTGGAGCCCTCAGTGAAGTAGATGTGCTTGTCCGGAAAGGCCGCACGGAATTCGCTCATCGCCGTGACGTCACCCTCGTAGAGATGGAACGCCGTGCCGTCGACAAAGTGCGCCGCTTCGGGGTCCGACAGGACGGTTTCCGGGAACTTCAGAAAGTTCCAGTTGTGATCCCAGCACCAGATTCGCGTGTCCAAGCCGGTCTTGTCCAGGGCCGGCCCGAGGTGCTCACGAATGAAGTCCCGCTGCTGTGCCCCCGTCCAACGGGTCGTCGGGTAATCCGGATTGGGGTAACCGGGTTCGTTCTGCGGTGTAATGGCGTGCATCCGCAGGCCCTCCGCAGCGTAGGCCTCCAGAAACTTCACGAGGTACTTCGCGTATACGCCGTAGAATTCCGGCTTCACCTTGCCGCCCAGCATGGAACCCGTGGTCTTCATCCAGCCCGGTGGGCTCCACGGCGAAGCGAAATACAGCAGGTCGGGATTGAGCTCCAGCGCGGTCTTGAGCACGGGCAGGATGATCGCGCGGTCCGGGTCGATGGAGAACTGCGCAAGCGCCGGATCGGTCTCGCCATCGGGCAGGTCGTTGTAGGAGTACCAGTCCTGCCCCGTGAAGTCGCTGGTGCCGATGCATACCCGCATGAGATTCATGCCGATGCCGTCAACCGGATCGACGATGCGCCGAATTACTTCGCGCCGGGCCCCGGGTTCCAGCCGGGCCAGGTTCTCGCAGGTGGCGTGCTCGAAGGAGGCGCCGAGTCCCAATATGCGCTGGTATCGCTGTCCGGTATCGATTCGGATGTGCGTTTCGTCGCTGGTCCGTTCGGGATGCGGACGGGCCGGCGCCACCGGAGTAAGCTTCAGAGAACCATCCTCGGTACTCATCCAACCTGAGATCGGCGTCGTGGCCCCGGTTGAACAGATTACGAGGAAGGAGAACCCGATCGCGAAGCGCATCATGTGCATGTGAACACCCTCAAAACGGCCACGGGCAACAGGATACGCCGGCATGCTGACCCGGCGCCAAGACTATGGCGTTGGGGTCAAGGCCGAATTGATGGCACTACGAAGCCGGGAGTCCAGACCGGCGGACCCGATGTGCACGTACTGGACGATACCGTCCTTCCCGATCACGACGGTCTGC
>JAUIKJ010000188.1 GCA_030430835.1 Candidatus Hydrogenedentota bacterium | reverse complement strand
CAGCTCGTCGAGGAGCTCGTCGACGAAGCGGCGGTAGACGGGGTCGGCCTGGATGTTCAGCAGCGACATCCAGGCATGCGCGTTCTCCATGTCGGAGAGCGTCTCTTCGGCGCTCTTGGGGTTGGGGTGCAGATCCGGCGGGACACCCCGGAGATGGCGCTGGACTTTGCGGCATTGGGATACAGCGCGCGGCGCGAGCGCAGCGCGACGGAGTCGAATATTTTTGCAACGCAACCGGTACGACCTGCAGTCCTCGCACGCCTTTGCACGCGGGGTTGGAAGTCGAAACAGTCCGCCGGCCTTCCAGTGGCCCAAGCGGTTTAAGAAAGGAATCGAATCATGGGCATTTTCACACGGGTACGCGACATCATCAACGCGAACATCAATTCGATGCTGGACAAGGCGGAGGATCCGGAGAAGCTGGTGAAGCTGATGATCCGCGAGATGGAAGACACGCTGATCGAAGTGAAGGCGAACTGCGCCAGCTCGATGGCGACGAAGAAGAAGATCCATCGCGAGATTGAAGCGATGCTGGAGCACGCGAAGACCTGGGGCAGCAAGGCGGAGCTGGCGGTGAACAAGGGCCGCGAGGACCTCGCCCGCGAAGCGCTACACGAGAAGCGCCGCTTCACCGAGCGCGCCGAGTCGCTGGAGGATGAACTCGAACAGGCGAAGCAACTGGTCACGCAGTACCAGAACGACATCATGCAGCTCGAAGACAAGCTCGGCGCGGCGCGCGAGAAGCAGCGGGTGCTGGTGCAGCGCCACCGTCACGCGCAGGACAAGAAGAAGACCGAGACGCACCTGCGCCGCTACGACACGAGCAACGTGCTGCACAAGTTTGACGCCTTCCAGGAGCGCATCGACCGGATGGAGGCCGAGGCGGACCTGGTGAACTACGGTCGCAAGCCGACGCTGGACGACGAGTTCGCCGCCCTCGAGCAGGACGACGAGATCGAGAAAGAACTGGCGGCCCTGAAGGACCGTTCGGGCTCCGGCCAGAACCAATAACGGCGTACCCGGGCGGCGTGCGCCAGCGCCGCCCGGACGCCGCGCAACGGGAGCGAAGTCATGTGGGGATGCCTCGGAAAGTTCATGGTGTTGCTGACGGTGCTGGTGGTGCTCGGCGCGATTGCGACGGCCGCCCTGGGTACCGTGGCGGCCATCGCCGTACCAAATCTGTTGAACTCGCGGGTGTCGACGACGGTGAGCGGCGTGGACAACGTGTTCGAGGCGCGCCTGTCGAGTGACCCGCAGATCGCGGTATTGCAGTACAACAACGCATTCGACGCCTTCGGCATGAGTCCCGGCGAGTGGATCCTGGTGGTAGCGCTGGCGATGTGCGTGATGTTAACGGTGGCGATGTTGGCGGCAATGCTCGGCATATATCGGCACACGCGGAAACGCGAGCCAGACGCAGCGCGAGAGAGTGAGACGATGCAGGAGTTGCATCACCTGGCGCTGCGCATGGAAGAACGGATTGAGTCCCTGGAAACCCTGATGATCGGCCCCGGCCGCAACACGACTTGAGAGGAAGAACGATGGATCCATTTACCTTTACGCTGGCCCTGATCGGGATCATCATGTACGGCGTCTACCGCATGGCGAAGTTGGGGGTCGAGAAACAGGACTCCAGCTATACCGAGGACGAGGGCCGGATCATCCAGGAAGTGAACCGGGGTCTGAACCGGATGGAACAGCGCATCGATGCGCTGGAGACCTTGCTCGCGGACCGGATTGAACGTCCGGCGAAGACCTACGACGAAGTACAACAAGAGTCCGAATTTGTCATTCGATAACGCGGCGCATGGCGCCGAGAGGAGATAAGACGATGCACAAGAGACACCACAACTGCTCACGCGATGCACGCCGCCACGACGGCAAACCCTGCCCCGCAGGCTTCTACCGCGCGCGCCACGGCATGCTCTTCGGGGTGTGCGCAGGTATCGCCCAGCGGCTCGACGTGTCCACCTTCTGGACCCGGGTTATTGTGTTCGTGGCCTTTGTGTTCACCGGCTTCTGGCCGGTAGGCGCGGCCTATCTGGTGGCGGCGCTGCTGCTGAAGCCGGCGCCGGTGGTGCCCTTTGAAAGTGTGGACGATGCGGAGTTCTACAATTCCTACGCCGGTTCACGGCGCATGGCGGTCAGCCGCATCAAGCGCACCTATGACAGCCTCGACCGCCGGATTCAGCGGATGGAGAGCATCGTCACCGGCAAGGACTACGACTGGGACCGGCGCATGAACGAGTGTTAGGCTGAGTTCGCTGTACAGCGGTGGCGGTGAAACCGGAAATTGAGGGAGAGCGGAAATGGATTCGTGGGCCATAGTCATGATTGTAGCCACCGTGTTCGGATCGATATTGGTAATGATGGCCATTATTGGATGGGTGTTTGTGAACGTCTTCGGCCGGGGGGGCCGAAAGCACACCGGCCCGGAGATCGAAGATGAGTCCCGCATCATTCAGGAACTCTACCAGGGCTTCATGAAGATGGAATCCCGGGTGGAATCGCTGGAGACCTTGCTGCTCGAACGTGAGCGCGAGAAGGAGCGCCGCTCATGAGCCGCATTCGAATAGACATCCATGCTGAACGTGGGCAGGACGGCGGACGACCGGCCTATGATCGGAACTTCCGCCGAGAGAGCGGCCCCTACCGGGCACGTAAGGGCTGGGTGTTCGGCGTGTGCGGCGGCGTTGCGGATTACCTGGGGGTGAATCCCTTCGGGGTGCGCGTTGTCACCATACTTGCGACGCTCTTTACGTGGTTCTGGCCTATGGTGATCGCCTATATCGTGGCGGCGCTGCTGATGAAGCCCGCGCCGGCGGTTCCCCTGGAGACCGAGGAAGACGCGGAGTTTTACAACTCCTACACGACCTCGCGCAGCATGGCCTTGCACCGCCTCAAGCGCACCTTCGACAACCTCGACCGGCGCATCCAGCGGATGGAGGCCATTGTGACGGACAAGGAATACGACTGGGATCGCCGCTTCGGCGAAGACAAATAAGCATTGAACCTTCGGCGCGCGCCGCGCGTCTTAACGACAACGAGGAAATATGATGAGCTACGCAGCACCAAGACGACGCGCGCCGATTCTGCTGTGGCCCTTTGTGCTGATCTGGAAGATTGTGACCTTCGTCGTGAATCTCATCGGCATCGCGCTCGGACTGGGCATTGGGTTTGTCCTGCTGGTGTTGGGTGTGTTCCTGACCTCAACCGTCATCGGGGCAATCGTGGGTATACCCCTGTGTATCCTGGGGCTGATGCTCATGGTCCGCGCCCTGTATTGACCGCGATTCATACCGTGGCCGGTGCCCGAACACCGGTCGCGTGTCCTCCTCCTGTGTGGCGTCGTCCGGGGAATATCCCGGGCGGCGCTGCTTATTTGGGCGTGATAGAGAAATCGGAGAAAAGGGAGCGAAGGCAGCAAGGTCGTCATGCTCGCGAACGCGGGCATCCACGAGCGTGCTCGTCGACTTTGGATACATGAAAAACGGCGTGCGCGTACTTCCCGGCCAAGGGCGTTGCTCCCGCGATTCTCGTGAAGAGGAGTGCGCAAAGCCATACGCCGCGCGTGTGGATGCCCGCGTTCGCGAGCATGACAGGCCTTGGTCTTGCGCGTGTAGCTTTGGTGCGGTGGCATGACTTGCGGCAATACCGGAACGTGGATTGCGGATGCTTCCAATGTCGAAACGCCTATAAAAGAAATCCCGGCCACAACACGACGAGCGTTGTGGCCGGGAGGGGTCTAGGGCGTTCTTACGCCGCCTGGTGCGTCTGCGTGAAGTCCGGGGTGCAGAGGTCGGCGATGGAGTTGACGACGAGGTCGGGCTGGTAGCCGTAGCGCGCGATGTCTTCCTGGCGGGTGCCGCCGGAGAGGACGAGTACGGTGCGGTAGCCCATCTGCATGCCGCCGAGGATCTCGGTGGTCATGGTGTCGCCGATCATGGTGGTCTGCGCGGCGGTGAGGCCGAGTTCCTTGCGGGCGTCGCGCATCATGATGGGGCTGGGCTTGCCGACACTGAAGGCTTCAACGCCGGTGGCCACTTCCAGCATCGCGACCGTCGCGCCGCATCCGGGCCGGGTGCCGTGGCGGGTGGGGCAGCTTGGATCGAGGTTGGTGGCGATGAGCTTCGCGCCGTTGACAATCATGTTCACGGCCTGCTCGATCATTTCCATGCTGAGGGTGCGCCCCTCGCCGACGACCACGTAGTCCGGGTCGTGATCGACGATGGCGTAGCCGTGGTTGTGCAGGGCGTTCAGGAGGCCACCCTCGCCGATAACGAATGCCGTACCATCCGGTTTTTGCGCGGCGAGAAAGCGTGCCGTGGCCATGGCACAGGTGTAGACGTGACGATCTTCCACGTCGAAGCCCATGCGCCGCAGCTTGGTGACGATGTCGCGCCGCGTGCGCTGGCTGTTGTTGGTGAGAAAGAGAAAGGGGATTCCGTTCGCCAACAAGGTGTTGACGAACTCGATGGCGCCGGGAATCTCTTCGCTTCCGCGGTAGATGACGCCATCCATGTCTATGAGGAATCCATGTTTCATGGTACTGCTCCTAGCGGGCACATTCGGCCCATGTTGTGTTTGTTCTGCCGGTATCCGTCGTGGGGATTGTGACGAAACGCAAGCGCCTGGAAGGCAAGTGTAACCGGTGCGAATGTGCGCGGTATTAGGACGCGGGCAGCCTTGGCTGCTGATTCGCTTGCCGCAGCGTTGCGGCCTCTCAGGGGGGGAGCGGCGTGTTGCCACGCCCGCTGCTGTTAAGAGTATACCACAATTTCTGCTAGGCGTGTGAAACGGCTTCGCTGCGCGCGGCAAACTTTGCCGCGGCCGCGGCGGCCGCGGGCCACGCTTCGAAGATGTGCTGGGACTCCAGCGCGAGGTCGGCCGCTTCTTCAACATGTCCTGTGGCTTCGAGTGCGTCTATCAGCGCGAGACGATGATCCGCGTCGAATGCGGTGAAGGGAAGGCTTTCCTCCAGCAGCGCCACGGCGGTTGGGGGATCCGCGACGGCGGCCATCACACGGTACGGCGCGGCGATGCCGGGCAACAGGTCCTCACTCTGCACGGCGTAGTCCCGTGCCACATCGGTTTCGCCCGCCGCAAGGGCCAATTCCGCCAAGCGGTTCGCGGCGGCGGCATGCAAGAGGTCGACATGCGCCGTGTTGAAGGCCAGCGATTCTCGCCAACGCGCATAATAGACATCGCTGCGGTCGCCGATGAGTAGGGCGCCACCTTCGATGCTGCCCGCTTCCAGCGCCAACTCCAGGAAGCGGCGCTCGGGTAGCGGCGCATTCGCGCAGCGCGCCACGTGGGCCAGATTCAGCCAGAGCGGCACGGCGTCCGGCGCCTGCTCGGCGCAACGCTGCAGGCCGTGCAGCACGCCGGGGAGGGCCGCCTTGCGCGCTTCCGGCGTGGCATCGCCGAGTTCCTCGAGATCCGCGATCGCCACAGCGGTTTGAAGTTCCAGATCGTCCGGATAGTGTTGCACGGCATCGTCCAGCCGGGCCCGGGCGTAGGCCCGGTGCGCGGGGTCCGGCGCCGATGCGTAGAACAGCACGTCGGCCAGGGCGCGCTGTGGACGGGGCCAATCCTGAAAATTCCGAAATTGCCCGGCGGCCTCGCCCCAGAGTTCGAGCAATTCATCGAGGCGGGCCTCGCCGGCAAGTTGGCGGGCCTTGGCATGCGCATGCTTTGCACGGTGGTTCAATTCGTGGGGACGCGCCAGAAAATGTTCCAGGGTCGCCAACAGGTTGTCTTCATTGTAGAGAACGCAGTCCTCTTCGGTGTCGAGCAAATCCCGCACCTCGAGATTGTCTTCCTCGAGAAAGAGCAGCGCGCCACAGGCCAGGGCCTCGAAGCAGCGCAGATTCATCTCGCGACGGAGGCTCGTGTTGAAGGCAATGCGCGATCGGCTCAGCAGTTCCGTGTAGGCCGTGTCGTCCAACTCCGACGCAATCACCACGCGATAGCGGTCGGAGAGCGAGGCGACTTTTTCGAGCAGGTGCCCACGCCGTGCGTGCACCGCGTGGTTCAGGTTGCCTGCGAAGGCGATATCGATATCACGCTCGAACCCGCGATCCGCGTGGACTCCGGTGCGGTGGCTGTAGATTGGGCCGAAGTAGCGCGGCACGGC
>JAUIKJ010000187.1 GCA_030430835.1 Candidatus Hydrogenedentota bacterium | reverse complement strand
AGACCGGCCAGAAGAAGAGCAAGAAGAAGGGCAAGGTGGACGTGGACGACGCGGCGATCTTCCTCGCGCGCTTCAAGGGCTGCAACACGCTGGGCACCTACGAGGCCACCCGCTTCGCGCCCGGCCGACGCAATTACCACAACATCGAAATCTACGGCAGCAAGGGCAGCGTCCTCTGGAACCAGGAAGACATGTGCAAGTTCCAGTACTACAACATGGCCGACCCGGCCACGCTCCAGGGCTTCCGCACCGTCAACGCCACCGACCCCGGCCACCCCTACACCGACGCCTGGTGGCCCAGCGCGCACAACATCGGCTACGAACACCTCTTCACCCACGAGGTCTACGAGTTCATCCACCAACTCAAGCGCAAGAAAGTCACCTACCCCACCTTCGAAGACGGCGTGAAGTGCCAGAAGGTCCTCGACGCCGTCGAGAAATCCGGCAAAAGCCGCAAGTGGGAAAAAGTCTAGTTTCATGAGAGTCGTATTGAATGCCTGATACCAACTTCGATTCCTATCGAGACCTACTGCTTCAACAGGTCGGTCGAGATATGCATTCGTCGAGGGAAGCTTCCAGCGCGAGGGACCGAGAAGTCCTGAGGCTCTCGGCTCTTGCTATAGGCTTCTCGATGGGAATGCTGAGCCAAATGAATCCACAGACTCTCAGTTCGCCTGAGTATCTGTATTACGCATGGGTATCTCTCGGCGTTTGCATGATTGTTGCTGTCTTTGGAATGCAAACTAGTATGAAAACCTACCGAGAGTATGCGAACTTCAATATGTATCGACTGCTGGATACACTAGGATTCGCGGTCCCTGAGGGAAACTTCGAGAATTCTTACAAGAAGGTCTCTCAATTGGACCGCTATCTCAACATATGCAATGCGACTTCACTCTTCGCATTTGGCCTAGGCCTAACTCTTCTCTGTCTATTCATGGGAGCAAACTTGCTACCAAGTACCGCCTGAAACCATCCTGTAAACCCAAAGTGAATCCAGTCATCCTGTCTACGCCTTATTCAGGATACGAAACCGAAGGAGAACAACAATGAAACTAGGTCTACTCACCGTCATGTTCGGCGACAAGCCGCTCAAGGAAGTCTTCGACGTCATCCGCCCGCTCGGGCTGGACTGCGTCGAACTGGGCACGGGCAACTATCCCGGCGGCGCGCATGCGCCGGTGAAGGAATTGCTCGCCTCGAAGCCGCGCCGCGATGAACTCCTTGCCATGCTCAAGGGCGAGGGCTATTTCATCAGTGCACTCAGCTGCCACGGCAACTGCCTGCACCCCGACAAGGCCTTCGCCAAGGCCAACCAAAAGGCCCAGACCGACACCATCAAGCTCGCGGAGAAGCTCGGCGTCAAGACCATCATCGACTTCTCCGGCTGCCCCGGCGGCAGCAAGAAGGACACGATGCCGAACTGGGTCACCTGCGCCTGGCCGCCGGACTATCAGGACATCCTCGACTACCAATGGAACGAGGTGGTCATCCCCTACTGGAAGAAACAGGCGAAGTTCGCCAAGGACCACGGCGTGCGCGTCGCCTTCGAGCCGCACCCCGGCTTCGTCGTGTACAACACGGAAACGATGATCAAGCTGCGCAAGGAATGCGGCAAGAACCTCGGCTGCAACTTCGACCCGAGCCACTTCTTCTGGCAGGCCATGGACCCGGTCGAATCAATCAAGGCCCTCGGCGGCGACGCCATCTTCCATGTCCACGCCAAGGACTCGCGGGTCGATCCGGTGAACGCATCGATCAACGGCGTGCTCGACACCAAGCACTATGGCGACGAAGCGAACCGCTCGTGGCTCTTCCGCACCTGCGGCTACGGCCACAGCCTCGAGTGGTGGAAGGACTTCTTCTCCACCCTGCGCCTCATCGGCTACGACGGCCCCGTGAGCATCGAGCATGAGGACAGCCTCATGTCCAGCCACGAAGGTCTCACCAAGGCCGTCGAGTTCCTCCGCCAGTGCATCATCACGGAGAAGCAGTCCGCGATGACCTGGGCCTAAGCGTCTAATTACTTGCCCTTCGGGCTGCCCCTCCTCGGGGGCGCCCGAAGGGCAGGGATTGTTGTAGCGTACCGGCGATGGCCGCGCTGAAATTGCTCCGCGAAAAGTGTTATCGCGTCGACCTCCGTCATTCCCGCGAAGGCGGGAATCCAGTGCGCGAAGCGCAAACAAACCACACTGCGCCCCAAGGCGCAGAGCGCTTCGAAGTTGGAGGTCCGCAAACCGTGCCGAACTGAATTTTGCGCCTTGGATTCACGATCGCGGGAATCCCGACTCCGCGGGAATGACACGTGCCCGTGGGGCAACCGTGAGTACGCCGTTCGTCCAAGCCATAGAGGGACAACCCAATGCAGACCTACCGATACGTCTACTACGTGCTCGCACCCACGCCGGTGCTCTTTCTGCTCTATGCGCTCTACGACTTGAGCCAGACGGACATGACCACGCGCGCATGGACCGCCGGCCCGACGATCTTGATGATCCTGCTCTACAGTCTATTCATTGGCGTCGCGGGGCTACCGCTGGTGCTCATCTCCTGGCGCAAGGGCCTGGGCGTGCGCGGCCCGCTCCTGGCCACCTTCATCGCCCTCGGCGGCTGGTGGTACCTCTTCTCGAAGATCGGTACGCGCGGCGACAAGGACAAGGCCAGCGAAACGCCAGCACGCCCGATTCCCACCGTACCCACACCGCAGACCAAACCCATCGCGTCGGACGCCATGCCTCTGGAGCCCTCGGCTGTCGTGGAATCCGTTCCGAATCCCGTAGCGCCTTAACCGCCCTCCCCAAGTCAAAAGCTCCGGTTCTAAAGCCCCGGATCCCGGCCTACCGCCGCCGCCAGCGGGTCACCTCCGGCACACACCACTGGTATTTCCGCCGATGCTCGCGGATGAGAAAGGGCATGTCCCGCGTTTCTTCGAGGGTGAAGTGCGCACCGAGAAAATCGTGTAGGGTGGGCGCACCGCCGCGGCTTTCACGGGTGCTGCGGAGCCAATGAACCGGCGGGGTGTATTCCTCGAGCCAGGTGTAGGGCGAGGAGACGATGAGTTGTCCCCCGGGTGCGACGAACTCGTGGAGCCGGTTCAAACAGACCGCAGGTTCCGGCAGACGGCAAATGACGTTGAGCAGCAGTACGACATCAAAGGTGCCCAGCCCGGCATCGAGCGCCATGGCATCGCCGACGGCGAAGCGAATCCGATCCGGGTGCGCGTGCGCCGGCACGTGGGCGGTGAGGGTGCGCGTGATCGCCCCCTCATCCGCGGCGGTATAGGCAAGCGTCCCCTCACTGCGGATCCGTTCCGCAGCCTCGATGAAGGACGCGGAGTAGTCGATGGCGACGACCTCCGCGCAGCGGCGCGACAGCGCAAAGGCGGATCGCCCGACCGCGCAGCCGATATCCAGCGCACGCGCGTCCGGCGCGTGATCCGCCACCATCTCCGCCACCACGCGTTCGGGAAAGTCCAAAGCCGCCTCCGGACCAAAGGCAAATGGCAAGGCCATGTCGGCCTCGCCATAGTGAAACAGTAGGTACTGATCCCGCAGCGCGGGCGCTTCATAGTCCTGCGGCATCGGCGCTCAGTCCGCCAGACATTCGTTCAGGTACGCACTCGTCTCGTAGTGCTCGATCAGCACGTGGACCTCGCCATCGCGGTACAGCCGTACCTGCGGCGCGGCGATCTCCGGTGTCTTCGTCGGCGCATAGAGAATGTCGTCGTGCGACGCGTTCAACGGGTTCTTGAACTGGTCCGGCGTAATGTTGCCGCCGAGATGATCGCTTCGGCCCGTGGCCACGTGGAAGGTGCCGCGAATCTTTTCGTCCTGAATGTCCTGCCCGGAAACCGGCAATACCTGCGTCCCAAATCCAAGCTCACCGATCTCACCGGTCTTTGGATCGCTCTTCAGCTTCTCCTGGTGTGCATTCACCAGCGCTTCGTCACCCCGCACGAAACGGGCGTCGCGGATGTAGCCGCCGCTGACTTCCATGATGGCGAGAGTGCCGTCTTCATAGCGAAAGGGAAATTCCCCCTCGCCGCCCGTCGGCACGAAGTAGACCTCGCCCGCCGGTAGGTTCGCGATGTCCGGGCCGCCCTGGCAGAGGCCATGGCTTTTCTGCGCTTCCTGCTTGCCGAGTTCGAGCCGCAGTGTGTAGTGCTCGCCGTCCAGTTCGAAATCCATTTCCACGGCATCCGCCCGGGTCATGCCCAAGCGCAGCTTCTCTGCTTCTTCGCTCACCGCCTCATAGTCCACACACAGCCCGCTGCTCAGGATCACGTCGTTCATACCGTGCATCGTCGCGCCGCGGAAGCCATATTCCTTCGCAAAGGCAGTCAGCGGCGCCGTCGCCGAATAGGTCGAAATGCACAGAATGATGTCAAAGTTCGGGTAAACCGCCTGCTCGAGGCTGTACTGCTTGCCGTCGGGCCCCCAGCATGCGTCCGGCAGGTCGAGGTTGCTCCCGCCCACCTTTTTGTAGGCGAACATCTCCGCGCCCTGAAGTCCAATGTCCGCCGCGTCGCCGTTGCGCAATCCTTCGTAAAACACCTCGTAGGCATGCCGCTGCACCGAGTTTGCCGGGTCGTTCAGGAAGCCGAACTCCGCGATGTCCTGCGGATTGTCCAGATCTATCAGGATGCACATCCGTTCGCCGCCCTTGGGACGGAACACCGTGCCAAGCAACTTGGACAAGCTAAAGGTGGGAAAGCTGAGGGTTTCGGTGGTCATGGCGCAGTCTCCGTGGTTTCCGTGACAGCCTAGCGGGCGAATGGAAGGCTGTCAATGTACAGATGCCCTAGGCAACATTCGCTTTTTAAGCTGTATTCCGTAGCCCCCCGCAATTATTTCACCGCGTTTGGCGGATCCAAGGGCCCGTGCTCTATACTTTGCCCGTGTCGAAATCGCCGAAACCGGGACCCGTCTCTGTATGGCCAATATTTCGGAACAGGTAGACTTGCTGCGGCAGGGTGCCCAGGCCATCGCGGCCTATCGCGCCGCGCAGCCGGGCATCGTGATCGATGTGCGGGGCGCGAACCTGCCCGACGTCGATCTCACCGGCGCCAACCTCATGGGCGCGGATCTGCGCGGCGCCGAGCTGCGCGGCAGCAACCTGGAAGGCGCATGCCTCGCGGGCGCAAATATTGCCGACACCAAGTTCAAGGGCGCCAACCTGAACGAAGCAGACCTCTCCGGCGTCATCGCGCAACAGGTCTATTTCCGCGATTGCCGCCTGACCTCCGCCAATCTCACCGCCGCCAACCTGCAGGACGCCAACCTGCGCGGCGCGGACCTGCGCGCGGCCACCCTGCACCAAACGCGGCTGGTCGGGGCCAAATTGCGCGGCGCGAAGCTGCGCCACGCCATCGTGAAGGCCGCGGACCTCAGCACCGCGGACCTGCGCGGCGCGGACTTGCGCGAAGCCTCCTTCGAATCCACGAACTTTCGCGGCGCCATGCTCAGCCAGTGCAAGGCGGGCAAGGCCAACTTCTACCGCGCCAACCTCACCGGCGCAGACCTTTCGCAGGCGAACTTTTTCGCCGCGAATTTCAACGAGGCGCGGCTGGTCGATGCAAACCTGGCCAAGGCCAACCTGAGCAAGGCCGTCCTTCGCGCCTACCTGCACCGCGCCGACCTGAGCGGAGCAAAGCTCAGCGGCGCCTATTTCAAGGACGCGGAGCTCGGTGGCGCAAAGTTGTCCGCCCTTCAAAAGCTCTACATCCAGTACCGGTTACGTCTTGGATAGCGCCACAAACACCACGCCGACGCCGGTGCTCTCTCGTACCATGGCGCTCGCCGCCCTCGCGCTCTATATCGCCACGTGGCTCGCGCTATTCTTCATCAGCGGCGTGTTGGCCTGTGCACTCTGGGCGATCACCACGGCCCTCTTGCGTTTCAACCTGCGGCGTAGCCAGCCCGGTCAGCCACGCTACGGTGTGCGGGCGCTCCTGCTCCTGTTTGCCTGGCCCATCTATGTGCCGTACCATGTGCTGCGCTACGGCCCCCTCCTCCGGCATCCGCCCGTCCAGCGCGCACACGCCGCGAGCGCCGTCGCGCTGGTGATCGGCGGCTTTCTCGCCTTCGATCTCGTCGCGCCAAAACAGGACAGCCACGCTGCCATGTCAATCCCCCACACAATAAGCGAT
>JAUIKJ010000186.1 GCA_030430835.1 Candidatus Hydrogenedentota bacterium | reverse complement strand
CCGGGACCGCGTTTATCATGTGGCTCGGTGAGCAGATTAGCGAGTTTGGTATCGGCAACGGTATGTCGCTCATCATCTTCACCAGCATCATTTCCGCCATGCCCAATGCGGTCATCACCATGTTCCAGATGATCGACCAGGACACGATGAGCCCGCTCGACGCTGTCGTGCTCATCTTCCTGCTGGTGGGCGTCGTCGCAGGCGCTATCCTCATCACCACGGGCCAGCGCCGAATCCCGGTGCAGTACCCGCGCGTGGCCAAGGGCAAACGCGTCTCCGGCGGCCAGCGCACCTACCTGCCGCTGCGTGTAAACCAGGCGGGTGTCATTCCGATCATCTTCGCCAGCTCAATTCTCATGCTTCCGGGCATGCTCGCTGGCGCGATTCCCAATGACACCATCGGTGCGATTCTGAACCAGGTCACCGATCCGGCCACCCTCCCTCACAACATCATCTACGCGCTGATGATCATCTTCTTCTCCTTCTTCTACACCGCGATTACCTTCAATCCGGTGGAGATGGCGGACAACATGAAGAAGTATGGCGGTGTGATTATCGGTGTGCGGCCGGGCAAGGCGACCGCCGAGCACCTTGAGCGCATCATGACGCGCATCACGCTCGCAGGTGGCATCTTCCTGTGCCTTATCGCGGTGCTTCCGGCGCTGATTTACAACGTACTTGATGTCAAGAACTGGATGGTAACGCAGTTCTTCGGCGGCACAAGCCTGCTCATTCTCGTAGGTGTCGGCCTGGACACCATCAAGCAGATTGAACAGCATCTTGTAATGCGGCACTATGAAGGATTCAGCGGACCCGGTGGTCGGGGCCGAATTCGCGCACGCAGGGGATTCTAATAACTATCGTGGGGTTGCGGCTCGTAATTATGGGCGCTCCGGGCGCTGGCAAGGGAACCCAAGCCAAGCGGCTGGGACGCGCCAGAAACCTGCCTCACATTTCGACCGGGGATATTTTCCGGTGGAATATTGAGAATGACACCCCTTTGGGGCGACGGGTGAAGGCATGTATTGACGCGGGACAACTGGCGCCCGACGACCTCGCCTGCGAGATTGTCGCGGACCGGTTGACCGAAGACGATTGCCGGGATGGTTATATACTGGACGGCTTTCCCCGTTCGCGGGGGCAAGCCGAACGTTTGAGTGAAATGTTGCGCGAGCGCGGCGAAAGCCTGGATCTCGTAATAAATCTGGAGGTATCCGACGACGAAATCGTACACCGGCTGACCGCACGCCGGACCTGTCCACACTGCGGGCGCATCTACAACCTGTTGTTTGCGCCGTCGGAGGACGGAGTCCATTGCGACCGGCCCACGTGCGAAGGCGTCACGCTGGTGCTCCGCGAGGACGATCGGGAAGACGTCATCCGCGAGCGCCTGCAGGTATACCACTCGGTGAGTGAGCCCATCATCGAGTTTTACAAGAAACAGGGCAAGCTTTGTTCCGTAGACGCGATGCCTACCGATCGTGATGCGATATCTGCTACAATTGAAGACTTGGTGAATTCGGCCCCGGCATCCTGTTCCGAGGGTACGACGTCATGATTGCGATTCGATCCGAGCGGGAAATCGGCCTGCTGCGCGAGGCGAACCAGATTGTGGCGAGCGTACATGCCGCATTGGCGCCGCTGATCAAGCCCGGGGTAACCACCCGCGCGCTTGACGAAGTGGCCGAGGAGATCATCCTCAGCGCCGGTGCGACACCCTCCTTCAAGGGATACCACGGCTACCCCGCATCGACCTGTATTTCGATAGAGGACGAGGTCGTCCACGGAATCCCCGGTGACCGGGAGATTCAGGAGGGCGAGATCGTCAGCGTGGATGTGGGTGCGTGTTACAAGGGCTACCACGGCGATGCCGCGGTAACCCGCGCCTGTGGCGCGATCGATGCGGATCGGCAGCACCTGCTGGACACGACCAACCTGGCTCTGAGTCGGGCGATTCGTGCCGCGCGCGTGGACAACCACCTGCGCGATATCGGGCGGGCGGTCGAAAACACCTGTAAGGAAGCGGGCCTGACGGTGGTCCGGGACTTCGTGGGCCACGGCATCGGCGCAAAGATGCATGAGGACCCCCAGATCCCGAACTTCGATGACGGCCGCCGCGGTCCCCGGCTCAAGGAGGGTATGGTCCTTGCCATTGAGCCGATGGTCAATGTCGGCGGTCACAAGGTTCGTGTGCTGGAAGACGACTGGACTGCGGTGACCGCAGACGGCAAGCCCAGCGCGCATTTTGAGCACAGTGTGGTGGTGCGCAAGGACGGCGGAGAGATTCTCTCGGCCTCCGCGGCATGCACCTGGGGCCAAGTGCCCGAAGCCTAATCGGTTGGCGTAGGCCGCCGGGAGATAGAGACGATGAAAGTACGTAGCTCAGTCAAGAAGATTTGCGACAAATGCAAGGTCATTCGCCGCCACGGCAGCGTGCGCGTGATTTGCGAGAACCCGAAACACAAGCAGCGCCAGGGCTAAGCGCCCCCGTCTGAGGAGAATAATCGCATGGCACGCATCGTTGGCGTGGATCTTCCACGCGAAAAGCGCGTCGAGGCCGGACTTCAGTATATCTACGGTGTCGGTCCTGCGCGCGCGAAGAAACTGCTCGAGCAGACCAACATCAGCCCGGACACCCGCGTTCATGATCTGACCGAAGAAGAGGCAAACCTCCTCGCGGCCACGATTCAGAACAGCTACAAGGTGGAGGGCGACCTGCGCCGTGAGGTCCAGGGCAATATCAAGCGGCTGATGGATATCAATTGCTATCGTGGTCAGCGCCACAAGCGCGGCCTTCCGTGCCGTGGCCAGCAGACCCAGACCAACGCGCGCACCCGCAAGGGCCCGCGCCGCACGGCAATCAAGAAGAAATAACCAGGCTGTGATAGGTAATCGGCGCGGATGCGCCGGGAGGTAGATGGCTCGTGGCCAAAGAAAAACGCAAGACAAAAAGCAAGAAGAAGCGGGTAGCGCTTAACGTCACCTCGGGCGTTGCGCATATCCAGGCGACCTTCAACAACACAATTATCACGATCGCCGATTCACAAGGCAATGTGATTTCGTGGTCCAGCGCCGGCCAGGTCGGCTTCAGTGGATCGCGCAAGAGCACGGCCTTCGCGGCGCAGCTTGCGGCCGAGCAGGCCAGCAAGAAGGCCCTCGATCTGGGCCTGCGCGAAGTGCGCGTCTACGTGAAGGGTCCCGGCTCCGGCCGTGAGTCCGCCGTGCGTGCGATCCAGGCCGCCGGTCTCGGGGTGACGCTGATCCGCGACGTGACCAGCATCCCGCACAACGGCTGCCGGCCGAAGAAGCGCCGCCGCGTCTGAGTTGCGATTAACCCTGCTACCGGTTGCAGCGCCACCTCGTGGCGCTGCCCATGTGTCGAATACCGCCCGCAGTCGAACCGTCGAAAGGTAATGACCGACGATGATTGGAAAAGAATTCACCATACCGCGTTACGTTAAGTTTGACGAAAACTCGACCGAACGCTATGCCCGGATTACCGTCGAGCCCTTCGAGCGGGGCTACGGCACGACTGTCGGCAACTCGTTGCGCCGTGTGCTTCTGGCTTCGTTGCAGGGCAGCGCGGTCACCGCGATTCGTATCGAAGGCATCAACAACGAGTTTTCCGCGATCCCCGGTGTGCAGGAAGACGCGACCGACATCGTGCTCAACCTCAAGCGCTGCGAGCTCCGCCTCAACCGCGACGAGCCGCTTATCTTCTCCTTCTCCTGGTCCGGTCAGGGCCCGGTGACGGTCGGCGAGATGTTCAAGGATGTCGATGTTGATGTGTTCAATCCGGACGACGTCATCTTCAACTCCTCGTCCAAGAGCACCAAGATCGAGATGGAGATCAAGGTCGCCCGCGGCCGCGGCTACGTCACCGCCGAGAACTTCGAGCTGGAACACGCGCCCCTTGGCACGGTCTACCTCGATGCGAACTTTTCCCCGGTGACCAAGGTCAACTTCCAGGTGGAAGACGCGCGCGTTGGCCAGATGACCGACTACGATCGTCTTATCCTGGACATCTGGACCAACGGTTCGATCACGCCGGAGCAGGCGCTCGAAGAAGCCTCCGCGCTGCTGATGGATCACCTGCGCATCTTCGTGAAGCAGGAGAAGGAAAGCGACGGCCTCGGCGGCGAGGGAGGCGCGGAAGACCCCGAAATGCTCCGGACCATGGCGCGTCCGGTGGAAGAACTTGAACTGAGCGTGCGCGCGGCAAACTGCCTGAAGGCGGCGAACATTCACACGATTGGTGAACTGGTGTCCCGTGACGAGAACGAGATGCTCCAGTTTCACAATTTTGGCAAAAAATCGCTCGACGAAATCAAGGCGCTTCTGGAGACCATGGGTCTCTCGCTCGGCATGCAGGTAAACGTGCCGATTGCGATGGCAGCTGTGGTGGAAGCGGCCGATGACGACAGCGACGCCGGCGACGACGACGGCGAATCCAACGGCGAGGAAGAGTAAATCATGCGGCATCGTAAAGCAGGCCGGCGTCTCGGCCGGGACATGGCCCATCGCAAGGCGCTGATGAAGCACCTGGCGGTCGCCCTTTTCAAGCACAAAGGCATCAAGACCGGACTCGCGAAGGCGAAGGAACTTCGCCGTTTCGCCGAGCCGCTCATCACCCTTGCGCGCAAGGACACGGTGGCCAACCGCCGCCGCGCCTTCGCCAAGCTGCGCGACGAAGATGCGGTGCGCGCGCTGTTCAACGAGATTGGTCCCGCGAACGTGGACCGTCCCGGTGGCTACACGCGTATCCTCCGCCTCGACAACCGTCTCGGCGACAACGCGGAGATGGCGCGCATCGAGCTCGTCGCCCTTGGCGAGGTCAAGGAAGAAGAGTAAGCGCTTCTGGTTTATCGTACCTTCCGGCGGAGCGGGCACCTGTCCGCTCCGCCGCTTTGTTTGCGGCGCTATGGCGGATCGTAACTGCCGGAATCGGTATAGTAGTCCCAGTACCCGGAGTCTCCCCACGAGAACATGCTTAGGCCCAAGCGTCATATCGCCGCGGTTGCGGTGTTTTTCTTGACTACCGTCCTCACCGGCTGTGAGCCGATGGTCACGATCCAGGGGAATCTGGCGGACGACGACGGTCGGCCACTACCGGGGGTAGTGGATCCGGAAGGCAATGCCTTGCCGGGCGTCGCCGTGACGGTACGCGGCACCACCGAACAGGCGATATCCGATGGCCTTGGGCAGTACAAGGTCCAGGCCGCGCCCGGCGTCATCCAGCTCGATTTCATCAAGACCGGCTACACCCCCGCGCGGCTGCAGTTTGAAGTGAACGAGCCGCGCCCCGTGCCCGCCGCGCCCGCGCTGCTCTGGCCCTTGCCGCCGGCGAAAGGGGCCTTCCTCTACGAGAACTACCGCTACACCGGCATGACCCGGATCGAGCCGCGCCGCTATCTGGTGCGCGGCGAGGAAGGGGCCGCGCCGGAGACCGTGTTCGGCGTAAAGTTGCTGGCCGAGTGCAGCACGCTTGACACCAATCCGCTGCTCATATTCTACAAGCTGCCCTTCTACGACGCGCGTTGCTATCTCCTGGAGCCCATGAAGGCCGCGGAGCCCGCGGCACCGGGCGCGGCCGCGCCCCCAGACAGCGCCTACCAGCACGAGATCTGGGCACCCACCGCGCAGGTGCCGGTCGCCGCCACACCGCTCGACGAGACCGCACGCCTGCTCTTCGAACTGCGCCCGGACCGCCCTTTCATCCCCGGCACCTACGCCATCCACTGGGGCGCGCTGGACGGCCACCGCGACATCGAGCCGAACATTTATCTCTTCGCCGTGCGCGATCCCAATGCGCCGGCCGTGGAGGTGGAACCCGCGCCCGAAGACGCCGGCAGCGCCGAGACCAGCGCGAACTAATCGGCGCTTGCACGCCGCGTCCGCGTTCGCTACGCTTCCCTATTGTCTCATCGACCCTGGAGTTTCCCATGAAGAATCAGTTTGTCAATGCCTTGCAGGAAGGCGACTACGTCAACGACTACTTTGTCGCGGCCCGCAAGGATCTGCGCACCAAGCAAGACGGCGGGAAGTTTCTCGGCATGGTGTTCAAGGACAAGACCGGCGAGGTCGGCGGTATCCTTTGGAACAATGCGGCGGATGTCGCCCGCAATTTTGAATTGGGCGACGTGGTGCAGCTTCGTGGCAAGGTG
>JAUIKJ010000185.1 GCA_030430835.1 Candidatus Hydrogenedentota bacterium | reverse complement strand
CGCCGGCTGCCGCGCCGCCGACCTCCTCGACCACTGCGACACCGCCTGCTTTTGTCTCAGCAAAGGACTCGGCTGCCCCGCCGGATCCCTCGTCGCCGGGTCTCGTGAATTCGTACACCGCGCGACCCACCTGCGCAAGATGCTCGGGGGCGGCATGCGGCAGGTCGGCGTGCTCGCCGCCGCCGGAATCTACGCGCTCGATCACCATATCGCCGATCTCGCCGAAGACCACCGCCGCGCCCGCGATTTCCGGGAGGCCCTCGAGCCCCAGGGCCTCGTCTTCACCCACCCCGCGCCAACCAACATCCTTTTCATCAAGGTGCCCAATCCCTTCGAAACCGTCGCCGCGCTCGCCGACCGCGGGGTCCTGGTCTTGCCCCACGCCTACGACGAACTTCGCGTGGTCTTCCATCGCGATATCAACGACGCCGCACTCGAGACGAGTATCCAGGCCTTCAAGGACACGCTCCTCCCTTAAGTCCCTGTCTACCGGCGATATAGCCCCGGCCTCCCTTGCAATTCCAACAGCATCGCCCTATGATCACACTGTTGTGTGAATTCTGTGATTTGGACGTGGATCCGGTATCACAAGGGCCCCCCGGGAGTCTGTATGTCGGAAGACAACCGCGACGAAATCGTGCGCCTGCTGGCCGCGGTAAGCCGTACCCCGTCCGGACACAAGCTCCCCATCGATCCCGGGGAACGCGACACGCTCACCACCTACCTTAGACAGCGCCTCGGCCGCGCCGACCTCTCCGACCGCGAGCGCATGTTCTGCAGCCAGGTGCTCGATCGCCTCGCCGGGGACAACACCGTCCCCGCCGCAGACACCCAGCAGCGCGCAAACTATGTCCTGCGCTCGGGCATCGACAAGTGCGAGGCGCGCCTGTTCGAGGATCTTAGCGAGCACGAGCTCTGTCTCATGGGCACCACCGCCGCTCAACTCGAAGCCTTATCCGACCCCACACCGGCGCACAAGCGCCTGCGCGCAAAGATTCAGGGGGCATTGGACGCCTACAACGCGCAGCGCGCCGCGGACCTGCCCAAGACCCTGGCCCTTCCTGATATCGCGCCCATCGAGCCACCACCCTCCGGACTCGAACGCAGCCCGGAACAGCTGGCCGACGGTGCCGCCCCCCAGACCGTAGACAACATCGCCGGCTATCCCGTCAAACTCCGCCTCAAGCTTCACGAGCACGTCGGGAACATGACCCTCACCGGCGGCCTTCCGGAAGACGTCTTGCTGCACGTGCGCGGCAACCTCACCGTGCGCGGTCATGTTCACGGGCACATCCACGCCACCGGCACCATCTGGACCACCGGAAACCTGCACGGCGGCTTCGTCGTCTCGGACAAGGGCGACATCTTCTGCGGCCACGCACTGCACGGTTCCCGCGTCGTCGCACCCGCCGGCACCATCGGCATGGAGGCCGCCGACCACTGCAACTTCATCTACGCCGGCCGGCAACTCCGAATCGAAGGCGACGCCCGCGGTGGAAGCCTCTGGGCCGCCTCACTTCACATGGGCGGTACCCTCGCCGCGCATCACGTCCACTGCCTCGCCCATGTCTACGCCCATGCCCTCGAGTGCGAGCCCGGCAATCCGCTGGAACTCGTTTTCCGGCAGATCTTCACCACCCGCGAAACCGGCCGTGCCGTCCCGGAGAGCGCATTGACCGACGTCAAGGACCTGCTCCGGATTCAGATTCGATCGCGCATCACCGGAAGAATGCTCGATGAAAGCCTGCTGGATCAGCGGGCCCTGTGGCGGTTGGTGCTCTACACCGCCAAGTCCGGCGGCGTCGCCGAACTGCCCCCCGCCGACATTCGTGATCAACAGGTGCGCAAGCACTTCTTTCGCGTCATGATCACCGCCGCCGATGCCTTTCTATTCGGTGTCGGCCAGGCGGCCGAACTCCACGCCGACGCCTCGCGCATGCTCGGCGTCGCCACCGAAGACGAGATCCTGCAGGCCGTCGCATTCATCGAACGTGAGGCCGCACGCATCGCGCCGGATCTCGCACCCACCGCGAAAAACGATCTGCCCATTGCCTGCAAACACCTCACCAGTCTCGCGCATCGCGTCAAGGATGCCGTCATCAACGACGCGCCACTCGAGCCCATCGCCGCCGACATCCGCGTTCAACGCACAAAGTGGGAGACCATCGCGCGCGAAGCGGAAAACCGCCTCGGCCACTGGCTGCCCCTGATCGATTCGGTGCTGGGGGAGAAGCTGGCCGATCCGAATCTGGAGGACGCCACGCTCGACGCCATGGTCAAGCGTATCGCGGGGGAAGCCCTCAGCCCGCGCCCGGAAAAGATCGTGCGCGCGCTCAACCTCTCGCTGGAATTTTATGCCCGGGTACTGCCCGACTGGCGTGCGGGTGTGGAAAGCGCCACCGCGATTATCGCCGAGGCACAAGAGAAGGTCGCCGACGACGGCGTATTCGCGTGTTCACCCGTTCATCCCGACGAGCGATTCGTGCAAGCCGACGCCTGCGCCCCCGGGTGCAGTTTCGCCACCTCGCCCGCCGACCCCAAGCCGCGCATCATCGATAAGGTCATGGCCGCGTGCACCCGCTTCGGCTGCGGTGCCGAAGCCATCGAGGCGCGCGAACCGGCCTAGCGCGATGCCGGCGCCGGGATGTCCATCCATTTGAAGACCACCGGATCGTCGTCCTCGACCGGCTTGAAGCGATCGATAATCTTGCGATAGCGATCCGGAAGGCCACAAAGATAGTCCTGCGCCTTCGCGGCCGCGCCGCTCAGGTTGCTGATATCAGCGATCTTCCAGTCCGCCATCAGGTGCTCGAGAATCTCGACGTAATCATACGGCGTGTTGATTCCCGTGCGCCGCGCCACCACCTCGAATTTCCGGAAGGTGTCCCCCGGGTCCGCGCCGCGTTCACGCATGTACATCGCCGGCATCGTGATCTTCTTCTTCATCATGTCCTGCAAGGCAAACAGCGCTTCGTCCGTGTCCACCTCCAGAATCTTCTGAAAGAAAAGCTTGTAGGCCCGCGCATGCCGGTGCTCGTCGCCCGCAATCCGGCTGCAAAGCTGGTGCAGGCGCTCCGCCCCCGAATTTAACGCGCCCTTCGCCACGTTCAGGTGCGATACCCGCGTCGCGATTTCCTGGAAGCTCGTATACACAAAGGTCCGGTAGGGATCGTTTTCGTTCCCTGTGTCGCCGCCATCGTGGATCAGGTTCTGTACCGTCACCTCCACTTCGCGCATGTTCACCCGGCCCGAAAGATACAGGTAACGGTTCAGCAGATCGCCGTGACGGTTCTCCTCGCCGCACCAACCCCGGTTCCACGCGCCCCAGGCCGTGCGTGGTTCGCCGGAAACATCCACCCCCTCCAGCGTCGCAATCCAAGAGGCATAGGTCGGCAGCGCCTCCTCCGTGATCATGTCGCCCACCAACACATTGAAAATATCGTCCGGCACCTCGCGCGCTTCGGCCTGCAGCGCGCGCACCTCTTCCATACCCGCGTCGGTCGCCAGGTCCGGCGTAAAGTCCGACGGCTGCCAGTTGGTCTCCGGATCCCGCAGCAACACGGGAATCTGATCCGCGATAAAGGGTTCCAGGTGCTTCATCACTTCGAGGCGGGAGGGGCGCATGCGCAGTACAACTCCTTGTCAGTAATCGCCGGAGCGATGCAAAACTTCTAACTGTTAGACTTCAAATTCTAGAGGATGGTTCCAACGATTTCAATGCGGGAACCGCGCTCTATACAGAGAGGCCTGCTGACCCGCGGCACCGCCGCAATAACGCCCCGTTTTCTGGGCAAAAATTACATCGGACTACATGGGCCACGAAAAAGTTACGCGGGCGCGCGAGTTTAGTGTACTGAACACACGATCGAAGACAAAACAATTCTAGACGCTTGTCAACAGATAACGGCTCACCCCCGGCCGCGCCGATGGGTGCGAAGCGACTGCCGCACAAATACTTAGACCATTCGTCTAAGCCCGTGGGCCGAATCCCGATATCCCGCCAGATCCAAATTCTAGAAAAGGCTTGCCAATCAACCTAACGTTGGGTATACTCTTTCGACCGGTTAACGGCCTCTTGCCGTTTCAAGCCGGTAGGGCATTATTCGATTGGGCTAATGTCAGTCTGAATCAACCAAGAGGAATGCATTCATGGGTAAAAAGGGTTTTACGCTGATCGAGCTGCTGGTGGTTATCGCCATCATCGGCATCCTGGCAGCCATTCTGCTGCCGGCTCTCGCCCGCGCGCGCGAAGCGGCGCGTCGTGCGAGCTGCCAGAACAACCTCAAGCAGTGGGGTCTGGTCTTCAAAATGTACTCGAACGAATCGAAGGGCGAACGCTTCCCGCCGCTTCAGGTCTCCAACTTCACCGCGGGTGAAGACGCTGGTGCCATCGCGCTCGGACCGCAGGTTTCCACCATCTATCCGGAATACCTCACCGACCCGAACATCGCACTGTGCCCCTCCGACCCCACCGCGACGGAAGACGACTTCGTGGATTCCAACGGCAACTCGACCTTCGCCAGTTCCCCCGACGACATTGATGCCTCCTACGCCTACCTGAGCTGGGCGTTGGATCGCATCGAAGCCACCAAGGGCGGCTGCGGCGACGCGTCCCCCTTCTCCTTCCTGAGCGTTATCCTTACGGTGCTCGGCGGTTCGCTGCCCCCGGGAACGGATGTCCCGCTGCAGCTTGCGGCTGGTGTTGACGTGCTCGCCGAGCGCGTCGCTTCCCAGGGTGGTGTCGCGGCCTACACGGGTACCGGTTCCGCCAACGCGGCCCTGCTTCTCGGTATTGCGGACGCCGACCTTGATGTCTCCGCCCGAGGCAACGGTGCTGACGGTCTCCTCCTCGGCAACGGCGGTGGCGATTCCATCTACCGTCTGCGTGAAGGTATCGAGCGCTTCCTGATCACCGACATCAACAACCCCGCTGCCAGCGCTACCGCGCAGAGCGAGCTGCCGGTGATGTTCGACCAGATCGGCACGGGTGCCGCCGGTGCGTCGCTGATGAACCACATCCCCGGTGGTCTCAACGTCCTGTACATGGACGGCCACGTTTCCTTCGTTCGCTACATCCCTGGCCCGACCGGTGAGTCCCCGGCGACCGACTGCGTCGCGGGCATGGTCGGCGCGATTGCCGGCGAAGTCTAAGCCAGTATAGTTCTCGCGTCCGAGACCGCCCCGATGGCTACCATCGGGGCGGTCTTTTTTGTATCTGGCGAGTCTGCAATACCTTACCTCACCTGGCCGTCCAATATATCCTTGACAGATGCGCCGATTTGTGCTACGCTTAGGGTGTAAATGCCGCATACCGCGTACGCTAGGTGGGCCGGAATCAAATTCTCTTAGAGGTGGGATATGAAGAATCGTGTATTTACCACCGGTGAAGTCGCCGGAATCTGTGGGGTCTCCGCCGACACGGTGTCGCGCTGGTTCGATCTCGGCCAGATCGACGGCTACCGCCTCGGGCCCGGCGGCGACCGCCGAATTCCGTACGAAAGCCTCCGCAAGTTCATGCTTAGCCACGGCATCCCCCTCGAGCGACTCGAGGAAGGCGAGCGCCGCGTGCTCGTGGTCGACGACGATCCCTATTACCTCGACATCATTCCCTCCGTGCTCGCGCGTGACGACGACTATGTCGTCCTCACCGCCTCCACCGGATTCGATGCCGGGGCCATCGTGGTCGAGCACAACCCCCAATTGGTTATACTCGACATCCACCTCTCCGACATGGACGGCCGCATGGTCTGCGAACGCGTGAAGGGCCGTGCCGAAACGCGCAACACGCGCATCCTCGGCATCTCCGGTTTCATCGACGACGACGAAATCCGCGAACTCTCCGACTTCGGTTTCGACGACTTCCTCAAGAAACCCTTCAACGTCGACGAACTCAGCCAGCGCGTCAACGCCCTCTTTGACATCCCCAACTCCAAGCTCACCCGCCCCAAAGCCGCCTCCGCCTGAGCCCCGGCAACACGATCCATCACCCCACGCGCACCCCCGTGCGCGTTTTTTTGTGGGGCAACGGCGCAAACGTGATGATCTGCCGTTCGCCGCCGACACGAGAATCCACCGTCACTCGGCATCGCCCATCAAAGTCCCCCTTCGAAGGGGGATTGAGGGGGATGTAGTCTCCGACGCGTACCGCCGCGCCCCCGTCATCGCCGACGCCCCAACATCCCCCGCCCTGCGGGCACCCCCTTCAAAG
>JAUIKJ010000184.1 GCA_030430835.1 Candidatus Hydrogenedentota bacterium | reverse complement strand
GCCACAGGCTGGCACGACTACACGCTCGACATCGGCGATGACTATTCCATTCATCGCAACAATGCACTCAGCGTGTGTCTCGGCACGCCAGAAGGCAGCTTGATTTTGGTGCCCCGCGATTACGCAGGCGTTGGGCCGATCATCAACTACATGACAACTCCGCAGCATATTTTCACCAGGAATCTTGGGCGATTCCCCCGAAACCTTTACGAAGGCGACGAGTTCGAGGACATCGACGCTTCCCGCGAGTTTTACTTCGTCGTCACTAAGGGCACCAATGAAGTTGCGGGTCCGTATTCCAAAAATGCTTTCACCACGCTGCCGGAGGTTTCGGCGCTGGGTGAGCTGGAATGGATTAAGCTGAAGAACCCAAATTTTTGGCTCCCGATGCTGGGGAGTATTATGTTTCTTGTAATCTCGGTTCCCATTCTTATGATCAAGTATTTTTGGATTACGATCCCTGCAATAATCGCGACTAGCTGGCTGGTCAAGCGGATTAAAAGCGGCAGCAAAGCGTGAACCCTAGTTTTCCTGTGGGATTTGGTTCAGCGTGTAGTAGGCCTCCGGGTGAATCAGGGCGGTGCCTTCCGAGGACTTAACACCTTGGGCGTGGATTTCGTGGACGTAGGCTTCGCGCAAACCTTCAATGTGGAGGCGGACTTCGCGTTGGTCTTCTGATACTTCGGCACGGGTGATCATCAATTTCTTCGTGTCCGTTTCTTCGCTGCCGTAGCTCTGGTGGTAGCGGTAGGTGTAGCTCGTCATCGTGTAGGACGCGGGATCCGCGGCGGTGGTGGGGTCGACCGGCTGGGTGAAGCGGAGGCGGAAGCCGTCCGGCTCGGCGTGCATGCTGAGGATCTCGAAGGGCGTCTCGCCCGTCCACACGATCCGCTCGAGGCCGTAGGACGTGCGGCCGGTCGAGTTCCAGCCGCGGTTGGTCTCGCCGATGAACATCGATCCGTCCGCCCCGAAGGCCATGCGGACCACCGCGCTCTGGAGGCCGTCGATGAAGGGGAAGCACGCGCCCTGATACTCGCCGCCGACTTGCTCCAGGAAGACGCGGTTGACCTGCGCCATCGTAAAGTCGCCGACGAAGAGCTGGCCCTCGAAGGGACCGAAGTTGCCGCCGCTCTGATCGCAGAGGATATCCGTCGCGCTCATGCCCATTTTCCGGTAGGGGAACCAGACGGCGGGCAGCGAGAGGAAAGGATTGCGCGCGCGGGCCTCGGGCAGCGGCACGTCGGCGACGACGCTCTCCGGCGGCGGGATGGGCGACTCCGGTCGCTTGCAGTGCTTGAGCGAATCGACGTGGCCGTAGAACGCTCCCTCGCGAAGCTGGTGCAGGGCGTTGGTCGGCACCCAGTTGCCCTGCTGATCCGTGAAGAAGATATCGCCGGCCGCGTTCGTGCCGATACCGCAGGGCGAGCGCATCCCCGCGCACATCGGCGTGATGCTGCGGTCCGCGTTCACCACCACGCCCCAACCCCTCCACGCATCGTCCGCGACGATCGCCGGGCCCATGCTCTGGTTCAGCGTCACCCAGAGGCGGCCTTCGCCGTCGCGCTCGGGCCCGTAGGCATATTCGTGGTAGTTTCCGGTCAACCCCCAGCCGCGGCCTTCGGTCAGGTAAGCGTCAATGACGCCGTCGCCATCCCGATCGCGTAGACGGGTCACCTCCGCGCGCTGCGCGAGCAGAAGGTCCGCGCCGTCGCGGTAAAGGCCCAGCGGCTCGTGCAGCGCCTCCGCGACCAAGCGATAGTCGAGATCCACCGGCGGGTCCGCGTAGGGATTCTCCAGCACCCAGACCTCGCCCTTACGAATCCCGGCGGCGACCCGGCCGTCCTCCAGCGTCTCCAGTCCACCCACTTCGAAGGGCACAGCTTCGGGCGTGGGGAGGGTGAGGACGCGGTAGTAGGCGTCGGTATCCGCACCCGCAGCAAGCGTCGCAATCAGCAAAGCAAACGCGGTTACCATAGGATCTCCCATTCCACCGACCTCGTCCCGTCGGAAGCCGGCAGATGCGCGCGAAGTTCCACGGTCTCGCCGGTGCTTAGCGGTGTCGCCTCCCCCGTGACGAGGGTGATGGTCGTGCCGTTGACAGAGAAGCGGCCATCCTCGACGACGACGAGTTTCGGCGCCCGCGCGATCAACACCGACAGCATTTCCCCGCCGGGTCCAGCCTCCAATCGCCGCCGAAGGTGGCTTTCGTCGGTGGGCTGAAGGCGGTCGTGAATGTCCACGCCCTCCGGGGTCTGGTAAAGAAAGGCGGGCGTGCCGTCGGCATCAAGTGTGTAGCCGCGGAATCGCAACACGTTCTCTTCGGGCCAGGCCGCATCGGCTCGAACCAAATTCGCCACCGGCGGACCGTCGGGAAAGAGGGAAAAAACGTCCCCCAATGGCTTCGCGAAGGGGGAGAAGCGGTCGGCCCAGGTCGATTCCGCGTCGATAAACTTCCCCGTCCACGCCAGCGCGAAGCGCGGGAAGCGCGCGTCGAAGGCGACGTGTACTCCCTGCGGAAAGCCTACCGCGATGGCCTGCGCGCCGACGCCTTCCATGAAGGTGCGCAGAACGATGGGCCGCTCCGCCGGGACGAGTTCGTAGTTCGTGTCGTCTTCCATGCCCACCGGCAGGCGTGTCTGCTCGATCTCGCGCAGATAGATCCAAAGCGCCTCGATCTGCTTGTTCGCATCGCCGCCGAAGAGGCCGGGGAAGCTGCTCTTGCCCTCCGCAAAAAAGGCCGGCATCCGCGTGCCGGGACGCAGCGACGCGGGGTCCAGCAGGTATTGCTTGAACCACGACGGCTGAATACGCCCCGGCGTCAACGCAAGGTCGATCGCCGGAATGCCCAGCGAGCGCGCGCCGCTGAGGTCGTGGCAGGTGATACAGCTCAGCCCATCCGTGCCCATGAGCTGACGGCCGTAGTGATTGCGATGGTGGTGCTCCAACCCGGAGACGTCGGTGGCGGGTGCATCCGGGTTCTTGTCCTCTTCCAGGAACATCGGAACCAGATGCGCCACGTTCGCCGCGCCGAAGTCGGGCATCCGCGTCGCCATGTACGGCCGCACCGATTCCCCCTCCAGCAAAATCCCGCGCAGCCCGTCTTCCGTCAACTTCGCGCCCACGCCCGTGAGCGTGGGCGGGAGCCGGCCCTCGTCGCCGAGGTCGGCGTCGATGGTGGTAGTGAAGAACTGTTGCCGGTAATCGAGCGGACCACCGAGACCGTCGCGTTCGTGGCAAGCAAAGCAGTTCAGCGCAGTTAGCGTTTCAGGGATACTCGGCGGGGCCGTGGGTTCCGCGAGCGCGATTTGCATTGCTTCCGTCATGCGTGTATCGGCTATTCCATAGTCCGCCGGACCGCTACAATCGCCCACGTTCGCATTGGCAATCACTTCCCACGGCGGCGATGGTGGTGGCAGATCTGCGTCCGCCCGCGCATGACATGCAGAACATCGAAGGGCAGAGAAAAGCTGCCTGCCATACGCGGCCTTTTCCGGATCAGTCTCGAAGGCATCGGAGGGTTTGGCTTCCTGATCTCGCAGGAGGTACGAAGCAATATCCCGCGCTTCGGTCTCGCTCAGATGCATCGACGGCATGCGGCCATCCGGAATGACCACGAGCGGGTCGAGCAAGAACTGTGTAAGCGCGGAGAGATCGGTGTTCCCCATCCGGTTGCGCAATACGACACTGAAACCGTCGAGTTGTGATGCGCTCTTCACTAGCGGGGCAGTATCCGCAAATGGGTCGTCCTCCGCGGGAGGTGTTGGTGCGGGTTCATGCATTGGCTCATGGCAAGCGATACAACCGATGCTGTGATACAGGGCATCGCCTCGGGCGATTGCGTCGCCATCGGCAGTTTGCGCGGGTGGTGGTCGTGTGCCATCGTCGCTCATCAGGAAGTGCGTGAGCGCTTCGCGTTTTGCTTCGCCATCGTCGCCATACACGATGGCTGGCATCCTGTCCCAATTCGACTCGGGATCCAGTTTGTTATACAGGTTGTCGGCGCGCATCCGGTGCCGCAGACCATTCAGGTTAGGTGCGGGCGGCGGTGCGGCCACTGCTGAGTCTTCCGCCACGTGGCAACTCCCACACCGGAGTTCGCGCAGCAATACACGACCATGCTCCGCGCCCCACACCACGGGTTCTGCGGGGAGACGGTACAGCGCGGGGATATAGGGTGATTCGTCCCAATTCGGAGACGCAAGGGCAAGCACCATGGCAGCAAGCAGATTCACCCGCGCCCCTCAGCCTTGCTTCGCCGCGCGGGCGTCTTCGAGGAGCTTGATCCAGGGGCCGAGATAGTGGCCGTTGTCGTGGAAGGTGCGGCCGCTGATGAGGTTGCCGTCGACCACGCAGGGCTCGTTCACGTAGATGCCGCCACAGACCTCGAGGTCGAACTGGCACTTTGCGACCGTCGCCATGCGCCGGCCCTTCACGCAACCCGCGCGCGCGGGGATCTCGACCCCGTGGCACACGCTGGCGATCGGCTTGCCCTCCGCGAAGAAGTATTGCGTGATGCGGATGAGATCCGGATCCTCGCGGATATACTCCGGCGCGCGGCCGCCGGAGAACATGATGCCCAGGTACTGCGTCTCGTCGATATCCGCAAAGGCGATATCCGCCTCGATGGTGTAGCCTTCCCATTCCTTGGTGATGGTCCAGCCCGGCTTCACCTCGTGCATCACCATCTGGTAGCGCCGCTTCTCCGGCGCGGCGACCACCGGCTGGAAGCCGGCCTCCTGCAGGCGATAGTAGGGGTACATCGTGTCCAGGGTCTCGCTGGCGTCGCCGATGATGATGAGCACTTTTTCCATGGGAGATTCCTTTGACATATCTATACTGTCGCGCTGACGCGCGTTTCACATTTTTTCTTGAGACCTTCGGTCGATTGGGTGGACGGGTCAGGAGACCCGTCCACAACAGAGTTCCCGGGGTCGGGTACCCCGGGCTACAGAGGTAGCTTGAGGCACGTATGCTACGAACTAAGACACGATTCCAAATACTCCCGCGAACGATTGACCGCCGCGCTCACCTCCGGTGCTGTGGGCAAAATCGGTATCCCGCGCGGTACGGGGTGCATGAAGATGGAGGTGCCGCCGCTGTAACCAATATCGCGCAATGCGCCGACGATAGGACAAAAATCAAGTTGCCCATAGCCCGGAAGCTGTTGCATCTCCTGCGCCTTGGGCAGCAAGTCCGTGCAGCCCATGCCGTGTTCCCATGCGTAGAAGTGGACGAGCTTCGGCCCGAGGTCGCGGATCAGACCAGCGAGCACTTCCGGGTCCTGCGGAAGGTGGTAGGGGGCCAGGGCAATGCCGAGCCGGTCCGAAGGCGCCATCTCCGCGAAATAGCGCAATGAATCCAGACTCTCGATCAGTTGGTTGCCATGGTTCTCAATGGCGATGGTAACGCCGTGTTCCTCGGCGGCGGCGATGTGTGGCTTGAGCGCTTCAATGAACGCCGCTACCCGCGCCTTCAGGCTATCCCCCTGGACATTGCCCGAACCGGTCACGATCATGTCCCCGCCCAGCCGCTGCACCACCGCCATCTCCTCCTGCAGCTTGTAGGGCCCGAGGTCGTATCGCGTGATAATGCCGAGGCGCAGTCCGGCCTGCACGAGCATCTCGCGGAAGGCATCGTGTCCGATCTCATCAATCTGCTCGCGCTGGTTGCCGTGCTTGCGCGGCCACAAGTCAATGACCTCGGAACCGATCTTTCTGGCCTCAGGCAGGATGCTGGCCAGTGGCAGTTCGCCGTACATGCACGAGGCCAGAACATAATTGAGTTGAAAGCTTGGCGAAGCCGCCGCCGCGCCGCGTGCCACGAGCAGACTGCTGCCGGCCAACAGGGTCTTCATAAACGCGCGCCGCGACGATCGCGTGGCCTTCCCTTCTTCGATGGTGGCAGCGGAGGCGTGGTGCGTAGAATGTTGCATGAGAAAACCATAGCAACTACTTCAGGCGATCACAACGTGGTGACAGGCACCGCACCGCCCGAGGGATTCAAACCTTCCTGCGCGGAGTGGCGTCCCAGGAAGTGATTCGATAAGGAGGATCACAGCATGCAACCCACACGACGCGAGTTCCTCGTGGCAAGCGCCGCATCGGCCATGGCCGTCGCCTGGCCAGATCGGGCGATGGGGGCGTCTTGCACGTCGCTGGATGCAATGATGGATCAGATGATCGCTGACCCGGCGCACTACCCCGGCATTGCGGCCTGCATTCTTCGGG
>JAUIKJ010000183.1 GCA_030430835.1 Candidatus Hydrogenedentota bacterium | reverse complement strand
GGGGAACAGCGCCTCCAGGGCCTTGCGCTGGGCCGCCGGGCTCAACATGCGATAGGGAATCGCCACGGCCATCCGGCCTTCGTAGTTCTTCCAGGTCTTTGCATCGGCCAGCCATGGCTCAAGGAATTGCTGTGCCGACCCGCCGCGCGGCGGACGCAGTTCGAGGATGATGTCCCGCGCCCCGCGGATGGCTGCGTGCGCGCCCGGCTCAATCTCGGCCCGGACAATGACCGAGGCCGCCGCGGGCAACGAGAGCAGCAGCAGCGTTGCGGCCACCGTGAGCCGCCGGATAGAAGAAAATGAGGGAAAGTGGTCCATGCGCCTTCCGTAGACCCCGTCCGTTAATGCTTGACATGTCCACTATATCCGAGATTGGGGGCGTTATCAAGCACAATATATTGGGTCTAGTGCGGCGCCCCAGGATCCGCGAAGCGCTTCTCGTACCACGCCACGTCCCAGTAACGACCCAGCTTGCGTCCCGCCTCGCTGAACTCCCCCACGAGACGGAAATCAAAGCGCTTGTGTAGGGCAACCGAGGCGGCGTTGGGGAGCGTGATTCCCGCGTAGGCCCGGTGTACGTCTTCCCGTCCCAGCCGGTCGAAGAGCGCCGCATAGAGCCGCGCGCCCAGCCCCGCGCCGGTCGCGTTGGGGCGCAGGTAGACGGTCGTTTCCACCGACGGATCAAAGGCCGCCTTGTTGCGGAAGGGCATACTGGCTGCGTAGCCGATCACGGAGCCAGCGTCCTCCGCCACCAGCAGCTGGTAACGGCCCGGGGTCTGAAACTGGGCAAACCACGGGCGACGTGATTCCACGGTGCAGGCGTCGAGGTCGAAGGTGATCGGCGTGTTGACAACGTAGTGGTTGTAGATCGCGACGATTGCAGCCTGGTCTGCTTCCGTCGCCATGCGGTAGACAATACGCATATTCCGCTTCGGACTCCGTGCTTCCGGTGGAACGCTACAAGGTCTCGACGTTGATGTTGTGGTTCGTGTAGATGCAGATATCCGCCGCGACCGCCAGCGACTCGCGGACGATCATCTCCGCATCGAGATCCGTATGCTTCGTCAGCGAACGCGCCGCCGCCAGCGCGAAGGATCCGCCCGAGCCAATCGCGAGGATGCCGTCTTCCGGTTCGATGACCTCGCCATTGCCCGAGATCAGCAGCGACTTCTCCGCGTCGCAAACCGCGAGCAGGGCATTGAGCTGGCGCAGGTACTTGTCCGTACGCCAGTCTTTCGTCAGTTCCACCGCCGCGCGCGTCAGGTTCTTGTTGTATTCCTTCAGCTTGCCTTCGAAGCGTTCGAAGAGCGTGAAGGCATCCGCCACCGCCCCGGCGAAGCCGGCAATCACCGCGCCATCCGCCAGCCGCCGCACCTTCGTCGCGTTGCCCTTCATCACCGTGTTGCCCAGCGTCACCTGACCATCCGCGCCAATCGCCACCACGCCGCCTTTACGTACCGCCACCACGGTCGTGCCGTGAAATTGATCCATGAGAAAATTCCTTTGCGTCTCGCAGAGTCCATAGCCTAACGCGCCCGCGCCCGCCCTGCCAACCCAAGCCTCGGCTGATTCGCTATACTGGTGCCGTTGTCATCCAATTTGCCGCCCCCTACGTCAAGGTTCTCAGCATGGAAACCCAGTCCCTCATCGGCATCCTCTGTCTCTTCGCCCTCGTGGCCTTCTTCCGCTGGCGAAGCCAGCAGGCCCAGCGCCGCGTGCGTGGCCAATGGGAAACCGCCATCGCTGCCTTCGAAGCCGCCGATTACACCGAAGCGGAGCAGCAGTTTCGCAAGTGCATCGCCGATGCGCCGGTCTTTCTCCATGCCCGCTGGATGCTCGCCGAGACCCTTGCCCGCCAAAACCGCCTCGACGAGGCCGAGCAGGAACTGGAGACCGCCACCGCCTTCGAACCCCGCAATCCGGAGGCGCACCTCAGTCTCGGGATGTTCCACGCCCTCCATCGCGGCAACCCCAACGCCGCCGTCGCCGCCTTCACCGAAGCGGTACGCCTCGAACCCGATCTCCGCCGCAAGCTCGCCCACGAACCCCGCCTCAAGGTCCTCGACAACAACCCCGGCTTTGAAGCCCTCGTGAGGCAGGATGGCTGATTCCACGGAACCCGCACCGGCACCGCCGCCCGGATTCCTCCAGATTTCTTTTTCGCCCGCCCGCATGTTCCGCCTGGGACTCTACTACGGCCTCGCCGGTCTCTCCGGCGCGACGCTCCTCGGATTCCTCGCAGAGAAGCATTGGACCCTCGAGCTCTTCACGCACTTCAAGACGCAGTACGCCTTCGGCGCGGTCATGCTCACCAGTCTCTTCTTGATGTCGCGCGCGTGGTACAGCGCCGCAATCTGCGGGGTACTCGCCGTCTGGCATCTCGCCGGTGTCGCAATCTTCTACCTGCCCGCGCAAACCACGCCCGTAGACGGACCGCAACTCCGCATTCTCGTTGCCAACGTGCTCGGCTCCAATCAGGAAAAGCAGCCCTTCCTCGACTTCGTACGCGATACGGATCCCGACATCATCCTCGTGCAAGAGGTGCAGCCGCACTGGGCCGAAGCGCTGGAACTGCTCCACGAAGCCTATCCGTACCACCGCGTGCTCGAGCGAACCGACATGCACGGCATGGCGCAATACAGCCGGGTGCCTCTGGAATACTTGCCGCCGCCGAAGGATCTCGGATTGCCCTTGTTCATTTCACGCGTCACCATCGAAGAGCGCGAATTCATCCTCGCGAACGTACACACGACCCCGCCCTTCAACCCCGACTCCGCGAACTGGCGCAACGTCATGCTCGATCGCTTGCAACTACGCCTCGCAGAAGAAACCCTGCCGCTCGTTGTCGCCGGCGACTTCAACACCACCCCCTGGTCGCCCTACTACAAACGCTTCGTAAAGGGCCTCAAGCTCATCAATGCACAGCAAGGATTCGGCGTCGTACCCACCTGGTCCACAAACCTTCGCCGCTACTTCGTCCGCATCCCCCTCGACTACGCACTCGTCAGCCCCGAGATTGGGGTCGTCCAATACACCCGCGGCCCCGACATCGGCTCCGACCACTTCCCCATCGTGGTGGATTTGCAGCTCCCGTTTGCACGATAGCATGCGGACGTAATTCGGCGGCTTTGTCCCCCTTTGAAGGGGGTGCCCGAAGGGCGGGGGATGTAGACGCGCCGGGGATCCGCTGAACCCAAGCGCATGGTGTGGGTTCACATCCCCCTTGATCCCCCTTCAAAGGGGGACAAGAAAATTCGTGACCGTGCTCTCAAATTCTCCGCACCCCTTCACGCGTGCGGGTGCGCGTCCCGGTAGACCTCCCGCAAGCGGTCAAGGCTCACGTGCGTATAAACCTGCGTGCTCGCCAGACTCTCATGCCCCAGCAGCTCCTGCACCACGCGCAGGTCCGCGCCGCCATCCAGCATATGCGTCGCGAAGCTGTGCCGCAACGTGTGCGGCGAGACCTCCCGGCGATCCGGCAACACCTGCCGCACATACTTGTCCACCACGCGCTGCACACTGCGCGAGGTCAACGGCCCGCCCCGCGCGTTCACAAAGAGCGTCTCATGCTGCGGCTGTCCAAGCGCCGCGCGTACCTGCAGGTATGCACGCAGCGCATCCTGCGCGTGCGAACCCAGATGCGCCACGCGCTCCTTGTTCCGCTTGCCCAGCACCTTAATCGTGCCGCGATCCAGGTTGCAGTCGGGCAGGTCCAGTCCCGTCAGTTCACTCGCGCGAATCCCGCTCGAGTACAGCACCTCGAGCAAGGCACGGTCCCGCAGTCCCAGCGGCGTCTTCGTGTCCGGCGCCTCGATCAGCGCCGACACCTCCGGGATCGTCAACACCTCCGGCAGCGGTTTACCCAGCTTCGGCGCGCGCACGTGCTGCGCCGGGTTGTCCTCCAGCCGTCCCGTGCGCACGAAGAAACGGTAGATCGCCCGGAGCGACGCCAGCTTGCGCGCGGCCGTGCGCGGCGTGCCGCCACGCGTTTGCACATGCGCGAGAAAACTGCGGATATCCTCCTTCTTCGCGCCGCCGAGCAGTTCCAAAGAGGGGCGCGGCCGCGGGTGGCCCGGCGCACGGGAGAGCGCCACCGGCCCATGCAGGAGGAAGTCCGTAAACTGCTCTATATCCCGGAGATAGGCACGAAGCGTGTGTGCCGAGAAGCCACGCTCCACCTTCAAGTGATTGAAAAACTGTAGTACATCGATCGCCGACACGGCCGGACCTCCACCGGCATTGTCGCGCGCGGCGGATAGCGGTTCAAGTGGTGGCCCATACCCTGCGAAACTTGAAATTGCGGCGCTTGAAACGTTAAAGATGCCGTCTACATCCGGCCAGGTGCCCCGCGCCGGGCGCGCCGTATTCGGTCGGATCCAGGCCCGGCGCGCGCGGCTTCCCTTGAGTGTCGCAGCGTTTCATGCTACACCCGTGGGGCCGCTGTGTTGTCGGTATCGTTTGGAGATCACCCGTGAAACTAGTCATCGTCGAGTCGCCTGCGAAGTCAAAGACCATCAGCAAGTTCCTGGGGTCGGACTACCGCGTCGAAGCCAGCTATGGGCACATCCGCGATCTTCCGGGCTCGGCGGAGGAGATCCCCGCCGCCTTCAAGGAGAAGCCCTGGGCGCGACTGGGCGTTGACGTCGACAATGGCTACACGCCGATCTATATCGTCTCGAAAGACAGTAAGAAGCAGATCGCCGCGCTGCGCAAGCTCATGAAGGACGCGGACGAAATCGTACTCGCCACCGACGAAGACCGCGAGGGAGAAGCCATCAGCTGGCATCTGGACGCGACCCTGAATCCCAAGGTTCCGGTCAAGCGCATTGCCTTCCACGAGATCACCAAGTCCGCGATTCAGGAGGCCATCCAGAATCCGCGCGACATCAGCACCAACCTCGTCAGCGCGCAGGAGACCCGCCGCATCCTCGACCGCCTCTTCGGCTACGAGTTGTCGCCCGTCCTCTGGAAGCGCGGTACCGGCCGCAGCGCCGGCCGCGTGCAGAGTCCCGCCCTGCGCCTCGTCGTTGAGCGCGAGGAAGAGCGTCGTGCCTTCCACAAGGCGGAGTATTGGGATATCGAAGCCACCCTCGCCGCGGACGGCATCGAATTCACCGCCGCGCTCGTGAGCGTGGGGGGGCAGCGCATCGCCTCCGGCAAGGACTTCGACCCCGACACCGGCAAGCTCAAGTCCGACAAGGTGCAACTACTCGACGGCGCACGCACCCAGGAAATTAGCGCTGCGCTCGACGCGGCCGTCTGGGCGATCGCGTCGGTTGAACAGAAGGACGCAAAGCTGCGTCCCCAGCCGCCCTTCATCACCTCGACCCTCCAGCAGGCCGCCAGTTCGCTGCTCGGCTTCTCGCCGAAGCAGACCATGCGCACCGCCCAGAAACTCTATGAAGGCGTGGACATGGGCGGCGGTGAGCGCGAAGGCCTTATCACCTACATGCGAACCGACTCCGTCGTGCTCAGTGAGAAGGCCCTGCAGGAAGCGGCCGAAGTCATCCGCGGCACCTACGGCGACAACTACCACCACCGCCGCCAGTTCACCACCAAATCGAAGATGGCGCAGGAAGCGCACGAGGCGATTCGCCCTACGCACCTCGACCTGCACCCCGACAAGGTGAAGTCCTGGCTCGACGATACGGAACTGAAACTCTACCGTCTCATCTGGAATCGCATGATCGCTTCGCAGATGGCCGACGCAGAACTGCTCAAAACCACCATCGATTTCGAGGCGGATGCCGGCGGTGACCGCGCCGTGTTGCGTGCAAACGGATCCGTCGTGAAGTTCCCCGGCTTCCTTCGTGTGGCCGATTCGGGGCAGAAAGACACCGAGCTCCCGGCGCTCAAGCAGGGAGACCGCGCCGCGAAGCAGGGCGAACGCGTCGCCATCGAAAAGGTGGACGCGCAACAGCATGAAACCAAGCCGCCCGCGCGCTACACCGAAGCCTCCCTGGTGAAGCGCCTCGAAGAAGAAGGCATCGGCCGGCCCTCCACCTACGCCTCCATCCTTGGCGTCATTCAGGATCGCGCCTACGTGATGAAGGTTGGCAAGGCCCTCGCCCCGACCTATCTTGGCATTGCGGTCATTCAATTGCTCCGCAAGCACTTCGCGGACTATGTCGATCTCAAGTTCACCGCGCGCATGGAAGACGCGCTCGACGAGATCGCCGCAGGCCCCCGGAAGATGGTCGAGTTTCTCGACGCCTTCTACAAGGGTGGCGGCGATTTCGGTGACGGCCTCAAGAAGATCATCGAGCGCGAAAG
>JAUIKJ010000182.1 GCA_030430835.1 Candidatus Hydrogenedentota bacterium | reverse complement strand
GTGTCGTTGGACTCGGTGGCGCGCTCCTGCCGATGCTGACCCGCAGCGGCACCGTCATTATCGTATTGCAGACCTTTGGAGTATTCCTGTTGATTGTCCTGCTGATGAACGCCAAGCGGATTTCCGGGGGGAAAGACTGATGGCCAACAAGAAAAATCGGAAGCCCGCCCCGGACCCCGTCGCGAAGGCGCCCGCCCCCCCGGCTACGGAAGGCCTCTGGCCCAAGGAATTCACTTCCCCGCGCGCGAGCCTCATGATCGCCGCCATCACCGGCGCCATCTGCATCGCCTGGCTCGCACTCGGCCTCAACAGCGCCCTGATTCCCGCCAAGGTATTCGGCGCCTACCTGCTCGGATTCTTCGACCCCACCGACCTCGGCCCCGTCCCCACCGGATTCGACCTCGCCTCGGTCCTCGCGGGCTTTACCCTGCTCGTGGGCGGCACCCTGATTCACCCGGCCTGCGGCCTCATCGTTCTCGCCACGATCCGTCCCTGGCTCGACGGCTACACCTTCCCCTCGGACAACGTCTATTTCCTCTGGGGCACCATCTTCATCTTCGTGCTCTGGGGGGTGCGCGCACTCATGCGCGGCGATTCCCTGCGCAGCGGCCCCCTCGCCGCACTGCTCTTCGCCGTCCTGCTCTTTCAGGTGCTCAGTGCCGTGGACTCCATACAGTTCGCCAAGTCCTACCGGCACCTCCTGCTTTGGGCCAACTATTTCTTCCTCTTCCTGCTCGTGCTCAACACCCTCCGGTCACGGCGCACCATTCAGTTTGTACTCTACAGCATCGCCGTGGTCGCCGGGCTCGAGGCCGCCTTCGCCATTCTCCAGTACTACTACATCTTTCCCTATCTCCGCGTGCTCCTGAACGAACGCCCCGACCTGCGCCAGCACTTCTTCGGCATCGCAGACTGGACCCCGGAACTCGCGCACCGCTTCAACACAAACCGCGCCTTCGGCACCGTGCTGTTCCCCAACAGTTTCGCAGCCTTTGTCATCCTGCTCTTGCCCCATGTCGCCCTGCAGGCCATCCAGAACTTCCGCGCCCCGGCCCCCGTCGCCGACGCACCCTTGGCCGCGCTCACGATCCGCCGCTACCGGGCCCTCGCCGTGGGCATCGTCGCCTGGTTCATCGGCACCTGTGCCGCCTTCGCCGTCCTCCAGATGCCCGCCACCTATGCCGTGGGCCCGCTGCGCGGCCAACCCCTCACCGGCTGGTCGGCGAACACCAGTGGCCTCCTTGTCGTATCAGTGATTGTCGGCGCCGCCATCGCGTTGCTGCTGGCCCTCTATACCGACCGCCGCGGCCTCGTCGCCTGTGGCCGCTTCCTCTACCGGATTTCCTACCTCGCCGCGGCCGTGGCCCTGGCCGTGGCCCTGTTCCTGTCCTTCTCACGCGGGGGCATGCTCGCGCTTTTCGTCGCTTCGGTGATCGGCGTGTTCATCTACCGAACACCCGAGTCCCGACTGCCCGCACGGCTGCGGGCCGTCGCCGCCGCGGCCGTACTCCTCATGACCTGTGCCGTCCTCACCGTGCACGGCCGCGCCGGCGCACAGGACGCCGCCACACCCGCCCCAGTGCCCGGCCAGCCCAGCACCGAAGTGACCGAGGCCGGCCGCCAAGCCGACCTCGGCGGCACCGAGTCCTTTCGCCTGCGCTTCACCTACTGGCGCGTCGCCGCACGTATCTTCGCCGACAATCCCCTCAACGGCGTTGGCCTCGGTGCCATGGAGTGGGCCTATCCCGCCTATCAGCGCATCGGCGATGGGGACGTGCGGGAAGCGCACAACGGCTACCTGCAGGCACTCGCGGAAACCGGTATCCTCGGCGGTGGACTCCTCATCCTCTTCTGGTCCGCCGTCGTACTGTGTGCGGCACGCGCCGTGATCCGCGAAGAAGACCGCCAGGAACGCATCCTGCTCGCCGGGCTCTTCACGGGCATCCTCGCCTTCCTCGGACAAGCCTTCATCGATATCAATTTCCAGCACCCCAGCCTCATGTTCTACGCCTTCATGATCACCGGCATTTTCTTCGCACGCGTCGCCCTGCGACGGACCCTGTCCACCGCACCGCGCATCTGGCTGCTCCTGCCGCTCCTCGCCTTGGCCGCGCTCGCCGTTGGCCTCAGCATGCGCGTCTACACCCAGGACCTGGCCCTCAGCCGCATGCGATTCCTCGCCGCATCGAAGGATCAGGAGATCCAGCACCGCTACGAGGTCGGTGACTTTTTCTTCGGTACCGTCATGAACTACGCCCTGAAGAAAAATCCGAACAAGCCCAGCATCCCCGTGCGATCCGCCCGGACCCTCGTGCGCGACACCGAAACGCTCAAGCTCTTCGGCACCTTCTATATGCGCGATCCCCTTACCAGCGCCGTCTACCGTCTACAGCCCGGCGACGAAATTACCGACGACGCCGTCATCCGGATCGACAACCCCTGGAACGCCTACGGCAACGCCCGTAAGGGCGCCCTCAAATGGGTCGCGGAACTGGAGGCCATCGATGCACGCTTCCCACACGATCCCCAACTGGCGAACCACATCGCCAACTGGTACGGCATGCTGGCCGAGGGACTCATCGCGCAGCGGCACATGCAGGACAAGCGCGAATGCGTCGCCAAGCAGATTCACTGGTCCGGTGAAGCGATCAAGCGCAGCCCAATGTACGCCGACCTCTACGTCGCCGCCGCCTCCGCCTATTGGGTGAAGTCCGCCATGGCCGAAAGTGCGGCCGACCGCGTGGATGCCTTCACGAAAGCAATTGAACTCGTCGAGAAGGCGCCGCCGCTGGCCCAGGCCATGCCGCAATACGAACTCACCGCCGCCTACGCCTACCGCCGTCTTGCCAATGCCTACGACAAGCCCGAGACCCAGGAGAAGCGCAAGCAATACCTTCGTCTCGCCGACGAGCACCAGGCGCGCGGCGATGCCATCTACAACAAACGCAACGCGCTGGGGCTCTTCACACCCAACTTCGGCGGCGCGCCCGCCGAAGCGCCCAGCACAGCCGGGGAGAATTCATGACCGCCCGACTCGACCGACTGCGCGCCGCCCTCAGCGGCCTCGGTTGCGACAGCTTCTTCAGCTTCGCGCCCCCCTCCAACGAGTACCTCAGCGGATTTCGCGGCACCACCTCCGCCATCGTGGTCACGCCCGCGGAAGCAGTGTTCCTCTGTGACTTTCGCTATACCGAACAGGCCCGCGATCAGGTACACGGCTATGAGATCCGCGAGGTCGACGGCAACATAGAGACCCGTGCAGCGGAGTTGCTCACCGCGCTCGGGGCCCAGAAAACCGCCTTCGACGCGACCGTCCTCAGCGTTCACCAGCGCGACCTCATCACGCGCGCTTACCATGGCGAACTGGATTCCCAGCCGACGCTCATGGCCGGCCTGCGCATGGTCAAGGATGCCAGCGAGATCGAGCGTCTCCGTGCCGCTTCGGCCCTGGCCGAGGAAGTTCTTGCTGACCTGATTCCCGACCTTGTACCCGGTGTGCAGGAGCGCCAGTTCGCCGCAAAGCTGATCTACGAACTGACCCGGCGCGGTGCGCAAGGACCCTCCTTCGACCCCATCGTGCTCTTCGGCGAACGCAGCTCGTTGCCCCACGGCATGCCCGGTGAACGCGCCCTCAAAGAAGGCGATATCATCCTCATCGACTTCGGCTGTATCCGCCAAAGCTACTGCTCCGATTTGACTCGTACCTTCGCCTTCGGTACGATCCCCGGCGCTTGGTTTGAGGAGATCTATCAGGTCACGCTTCAGGCGCAATTGGCCGGGCTGGCCGCCCTAAGGGCGGGAACGCCCTCCAAAGACGTCGACGCCGCGTCCCGGAACATCATTTCCGACGCGGGGTACGGTGACCGGTTCGGGCATGGGCTGGGGCATGGCGTCGGCCTGGAAATCCACGAAGCGCCCCGCCTCAACAAGCAATCCGACGCCGTGCTCGAAGCGGGCATGGCGGTAACGGTCGAGCCCGGAATATACCTGCCGGGCAAAGGTGGCGTGCGGATCGAAGACTTGGTCATCGTCACCGAAGGTGGCTGTGAAGTGCTTACCAAATTACCGAAAGAATTAAGGGTCCTGGGAACATGATTTCGACTGCAGACTTTCGTAACGGGCTCGTACTCAATCTCGACGGTGACCTCATGGAAATCGTCGAGTTTCAGCACGTCAAACCGGGCAAGGGCGGCGCGTTCGTCCGCACCAAGTTTCGCCACGTGCTTACCGGCCGCAACCTGGAAAAGACCTACCGTTCCGGCGAGCGCTTCGAAGAAGTCCGGCTCGAGACCCAGAACTGGCAGTATCTCTACAACGACGGCGACCTCTACAACTTCATGCACCCCGAGTCCTTCGAGCAGATTGCCGTCAACAAGGACCTCGTCGGCGACGATTCGAAGTGGATGAAAGAAAACGAAGTGGTGCAACTTCTCTTTCATCAGGGCAGTCCCATTAAGGCCAGCATGCCCGCGCATGTTACCCTGACCGTTACCAAGTCGGACCCGGGTATTCAGGGAGACCGCTCGTCCGGTGCGACCAAGCCCGCCACCTTGGAGACCGGCGCCACCATTCAGGTGCCGCTCTTCATCGAAGAAGGCGACGTCGTCAAAGTCGATACCCGCACCGGCGGATACATCGAGCGCGTCTAGGTTGCAACGCCAGCACGGAACGGAGGAAAGCCAGTGGACCTCGGAGAACTCCAGGAACTGATCCGGATTCTCGAAGCCTCCGGCCTCGCAGAAATCGAGATTGAAGAAGAAGATCGCCGCGTGCGACTGACCAAGCAGGTGGCCGGAGCGGCCGCGCCCGTCATGCACACGGTCGCCACCCCGGCACCGGCCCCCGCCCCGGCCGAAGCGGCCCCCGCCGCAGAAGCGGAGGAAGAAGAGGGGCTCGGCGACGGACTGGTCAGCATCGACAGCCCCATGGTCGGCACCTTTTACTCCGCGCCCGCGCCCGGTGAAGCACCCTTCGTCCTTCCCGGTGATCGCGTGAAGCCCGACCAGATCGTCTGCATCGTCGAAGCGATGAAGATCATGAACGAGGTCGTGGCCAAGCAGGCCGGTGTCATCGAACGCGTGCTCGTCGAAAATGGCGAAGCGGTAGAATTCGGCCAGCCGCTCTACGCGCTGCGCCCCAACGCCTGATCCCGCGTGCCGCCGCAAGCCATGTTCAAACGCATCCTCATAGCCAATCGTGGTGAAATCGCCGTTCGGGTGATCCGCGCCTGCAAGCAGATGGGTATCCACACCATCGCCGTCTACTCGGAAGCCGACCGGGATTGCCTGCACGCGCAGCTCGCCGACGAGTCGGTCTGTATCGGGCCCGCACACCCCAGCGAAAGCTACCTCAAGATCCCGAACATCATCTCCGCCGCGGAGATTACCGACGCCCAGGCCATCCACCCCGGCTATGGCTTCCTCTCGGAAAGCGCCAAGTTCGCCGGCATCTGCCGCGATTGCCACATCGGTTTCATCGGACCCAAGAGCAACGCCATCATGCTCAGCGGCGACAAGTCCCGCTGCCGGGAAGCGGTCAAGGCCGCGGGTGTGCCAGTCGTCCCCGGCAGCGAAGGCCTCATTACCGACCCCGACGAGGCCGTCGCGATCGGCCTGAAGATCGGTTTCCCGCTTCTCGTCAAGGCCTCGGCCGGCGGCGGCGGCAAGGGCATGCGTATCGCCCACAACGACGCCGCCCTCAAAAACGCCGTCAAGGCCGCATCGAACGAGGCCCAGGCCGCCTTCGGCGACGGCGGCGTCTATCTCGAAAAGTTCCTCGACAACGCACGCCACGTCGAGATCCAGATTCTTGCCGACGAGCACGGCCGCGTGGTCAGCTTCGGCGAGCGCGAGTGCACCATCCAGCGCCGTCACCAGAAGCTGCTCGAGGAAACCCCCAGCGTCGCCCTCACCAGTTCCCAGCGCGCCAAGATGAGCAAGGCCGCCGTACGCGCCGCCAAGGCCATTGGCTACACCAACGCCGGCACCGTCGAGTTTCTCCTCGCCCAGGACGGCAGCTTCTACTTCATTGAGTTCAATGCGCGGATTCAGGTGGAACATCCCGTCACCGAAGAAGTTACGGGCTTCGACCTCGTCCGGGAGCAGATCCGCATTGCCGCCGGCGAGCACCTCGGCTACGGTTCCGTGAAGCCGCAGGGCGCCGCCATCGAGGCCCGCGTCTACGCCGAAGATCCCGAGATGAACTTCCGGCCCTCGCCCGGTATAATCACATCCTGTAAGCTCCCTGGGGGGCCGGGTATCCGCGTGGATACGCATATCTACGCTGGGTACAGG
>JAUIKJ010000181.1 GCA_030430835.1 Candidatus Hydrogenedentota bacterium | reverse complement strand
GATCGACATTCTGGGCCTGCAGGATTTCGCGCCGGGGATGCCGCTGACAATGTGCCTGACACACGGCGACGGCAGCACGGAGCAGTTCGAGGTGAACCACTCCTACAACCAGGGCCAGATCGCCTGGTTCAAGGCCGGTTCCGCGCTCAACCTGATCCGCCAGCAGCAGGGCGGCTGAGGCGAGTCCACAGATCATTTCATCCGCGCCGGTCCGGGGTACCTTCCCGGACCGGCGCTTTCTGTTTAGGGTCATCCTCGAACCCAATACTTAGGGTTTGACCTAAGTATTGGGTTCTGCTACGCTCAGTGCATTGGAGCGAGGGGTTATGGGAGCAGCGGCACGAGTCGACGAGATCTTTCAGGCGCTGGCGCATCCGGCGCGCCGTGCGGTGCTGGAGCAGCTGGCGGCGGGCCCGGCGACGGTCAGTGAACTGGCGGCGCCGCATGCCATGGCGCTGCCCTCCTTCGTTGCGCACCTGCGTGTGCTTGAGCAGAACGGACTGGTGACGTCGGAGAAGCAGGGGCGGGTGCGCACCTATCGGCTCGCACCGGCGCCCCTACAAATTGCAGAACACTGGATCACCCGGCAACGTGCGCAGTGGGAGCGGCGGATGGACCAGATGGATGCATACCTACTCAAACTGAAGGAGAAGGAAGGATGACGGAAATCAAGGGCTGGGAGATCGACCCGGCATTGGACCTTGTGTTGGACCGTACAATCGACGTGCCGCCGGAACTGGTATGGAAAGTATGGACGGAAGCGGAGCACCTCGTGCACTGGTTTTGCCCGAAGCCGTGGAGCGTTTCGTCCTGCGAATTGGACCCGCGTCCCGGCGGTATTTTTCTCGCCGTAATGCGGTCACCCGAGGGTATCGACATGCCGGCGGATCCGGGCTGTTACCTCGAGGTGGTGCCGAACGAGCGTCTGGTGTGGACCGATGCGATGTTACCGGGTTACCGCCCGAAGGAAAACGGTTTCTTTACCGCCATCCTGCTGCTTGAACCGGTTGACGGCGGCACGCGCTACATCGCGATTGCCAAGCACAAGGACGAAGACGGCCGGAAGCAGCACGAAGAGATGGGCTTCTACGAGGGCTGGGGCACGGTCGTCGATCAATTGGTGGCGTATGCGAAGACGCTGTCCTGAGTAATCGCCCGTTCGCGATGCGCCCAGAGAATAATTCGGGCCCCGTCCATCTCCGGGGCGGACGGGGACCGTGCTGATGAGTTTGTCGGTGGTGCCGGGTTACTCCTGCGCGGGCAGCGGCGGGAGCGGTTCGAGCTGAGGCAAGGGCGGCAAGTCGGGCAGGGCGACCGGGGGCAGGCCCTTGAGGCGCACACTGCCGCTGAAGGTCTCCAGTTCCACCTTGCCGCGGCCGTCGCCAGTGGTGAAATCGAGTTCCCGGCCCGGACCGATCCGCTTGTTGGCCTGCGGCCCCGTGCCCAAGTCGTTCTGAATGCCACCGGACATGGTGGCGATATCGAAGGTGGCGTCGATGTTTGCCGGAAGGGCGACGCTGATGGAGCCACTTTTGCTCGTGATGTCCATGCTGCCGCCGGGCTGCAGGCCGCCCTCATAATCCACCCCACTACTGAAGGCTTCGAGCTCGATATCTTCCGGCAGGACGCCGATGACGCGGATCGCACCGGACATCGTGGCGATATCCGCCTTCTTGTGCACACGGTCCACTTCGATACGCGCACTGACCGACTCGGCATCGATGGAATCCACGTTGCCCTTCAGGTTGATTCGGGAACTGGTCGTGTGCAGCCGCGCGTCTTCGACATCGCCGATCATGGATATGGAGCCGCTGACCGTCTCGGCTTCCATCGATTCGGCCGTGCCTTCGACGCTCACCCCGCCGCTGGTCGTCGTCACCTTCAGGTCCTTCATGTTTCCGGAGACGTGGACGCCGCCGCTGACGGTCTCAATCGTCACGTCGTCCGCGGCGTCCTGAACCTTGACGCCGCCGCTGACCGTGTTGATATCGATCTCGCCACGAATTCCCGCCGTGACCACGCTGGTGCTGATGCCCTCAAGGTCCAACTCGACACCGGGCGGACACGTCACTTCGATCTGGCAGCCAATGTCAGCCCCGCCGCGTGCGCGCTTGGGGATGACGATCTCCACGCCGGGGTTACTGGCGGAGCGCGAGATATCCACGCGCTCGACATCCCGGCCGGTCTTGACGAGGATGTGAATCTCCGGGCGGCTCCAGGCGCGCACGCTGACGTGGCCGGCAATGTTCCGCACGGCGACGCGCGCATCCGGGTCACAGTCGAAAACTTCTTCCACTTGACCGGCACCGGCTGTGCTTCCCAGCAGTGCCATTGCCAGCAACAAGCTCGTTGTCCATCTACGCATTGTCGACGCTCCTTTCGCAGGGCTAGATGCCCGCGGGAATTCGTACCAATTGTCCGAGAAAGTTCAGCTCCTTATCGCGTGTCGCCACCAGCATCTGCATCAGCCGGGGGTTCGCGGGGTCCTCTTCGACCGCCATGCGAATCGCGCTGACCGCTTCGTCGATCACGGCCACATTGGCTTCCAGGGTTGCACGGGTCTCCGCGGAGAGCGGCACCTCCCGTGCGTCCAACTCCGCGAGAAGCGCGGCGCGCGCCTCGCGGTAGGCTTCTTCCGCCGCCTCAAAATCCCGTTCCCAATCGATCACGACCTGTGCCGGCGGCGGTTCCGGCGCGTTGGCGACCGCGGGTACCTGATCAGATGGCTGGCCGAAGAAGAGCAGCAGGCCGGCTGCGAGCACGATCCCTGCCGCAGCGAGCATCCGAAGGTACGGCGGCGCGGCGGCCGGTGCCGTGTCACGCGCCACACCGTGCGGTTCCAGGCGTTTCTCGATGGCGGCCCAGTCTTCGGCCGGGGCCTTCAGTGCCTTGGGCAATTGGTGAGCCGCATCGATGATCGGGCGAATCTCCGGGTCGAAGATCTGCTGCTCAAGCGCGCCATCGAGTTCGGCCTCGAAGGCGGCGCGCTCCGCTTCCGGCAATTCCCCGGCCAGATAGCGTTCCAGTCTTTCGTTAAAGTTTTCGTTGGTGTTCATTGCAATTTCTCCCGCAGCAGACGGCGTGCGCGAAACAGTTGCGCCTTGCAGGTGCCCACGGCAGATCCGGTCATGTCGGCAATATCCTGGTGCCGGTAGCCCTCGATGTCGTGCAACACAAAGACCACCCGCGCGCCTTCCGGCAGGGCGGCCACGGCCTCCTCCAAGTCGACGTGGAGACCCGGAGTCGTACCCGTGGCCGCCACAGGAAGGGAACCAGGATCCTCCACGGGGGCTACGCGCGCCTCGCGCCGGCCGCGCGACCGCGCCTCGGTCAACACGACGTTTACGGTCAGCCGGTGCAGCCAGGTGCCGAAGCGGCTGTCCCCGCGAAAGCTGTTTAATTTTTCCCAGGCCCGAACGAAGGCGTCCTGGGCCAACTCTTCTGCACGACTCGGGTTCCCGCACATCCGCAGACACAGGGCATAGGTCCGGCCCGAATATTGCCGGTACAGGGCCTCGAAGGCCGCCATGTCCCCATCCTGTGCCGCGGCCACCAGCGAAGATTCGCTGCGGTCCGCGGTTGCCACGTCGCTCATGCTCAATACACCCGCTGTCATGGTTGTGCGCCGTCCCTTCACGGCGGAGACCGGTTCCACCCCGGTTTCCGCTACTGAGACGCCGCCGGACACGCTAAGGGTTTAAAGGCCCGCCGGGCAAGCAGATGGGGGAGGGGAGGTGACTGTCGGGGAAGGTTCGCGGAAGCCTGTGCTGCGGACGCGATCCCGGCCTCGGGGAGGCCGGGCTACAGGACTCGCGACGCGCAATGGGTAGCCCGGGGTCCCCGACCCCGGGAGGGGCGTTGGCAATGGCTTGGAAACCCGCAAGGTCTGAGCGCCGTGTTTGTTGGAGTGCATGAGCAAGCTCATGCACTCCGACGGGCGATGTCGCACTTCGTGTCGAGGCACTCGGTGTGACGCGCGCTATTCTGCGGCGGCGGGGAGAGCGGGGCCGCCGATGGCGCGCATGTTTGCGCGCAGAAGGGTGTCGAGCGCTTTGCTGCGTTCTATGTCGCCGATCTGGTTCTGGTGTTCTTCGGGATCGGTGGCAAGATCGTAGGCCTCGTCTTTGCCTGGATTCCGGTAGTCGCGAACGAGCTTGCCTTCCGGCGTGCGAATCATGCGGAGGTCGGCCTCGGCGTAGTGGTGGATGCTGTATTCGCCGTAGAAGGTCTCGTCCCAGGAGATGGTCTCGCCGCGGAGCAGCGGGAGGAAGTCGCGGCCGCGGATGCCGGGATGGGTGGGGGCACCGAGACCGGCCATCGCGAGGAGCGTCGGGTACCAGTCGAGGTTGGTGACGACCGTTTCCATCTTCGCGCCCGCCTTCAACATCTCCGGCCAGCGGACAATCAGGGGGACGCGCAGGGAGTGGTCGAACAGGTTGGGGCGAACTTTTTCGTGGTGGGGTCTACCGCGCGCGGCATGCGTGATCCATCCGGCATTGCCCTTGGCAAGCAGGCCGTGGTGGCCGATGCTGTAGCCGTGGTCGCTGGTGAAAATGACGATGGTGTTGTCGCGGATGCCCAACTCGTCGAGGAGTGCGAGCACCCGGCCGAGGTTGCGGTCGACCCCGGCGACACTGGCGAGGTACTCGCGCATGACGCGCTGCACGCGCTCCGTATCTAGGTCCGGGAAATCCGGCTCGGGCACGGTCATTGCCTTGCCATCGAGCGCGGCCAGGTCTTCATTCGCCACGGGGAGCCAGGGGCCGTGCGGCGCGCGGTAGTGCAGCGAGAGCAGGAAGGGCTCGGCGGCGTCTCGCTTGCGCATCCACGCCAGCGCGGCGTCGGTGAGGATATCCGTGGTCAGGCCCGGAACTTCCTGCTCGACCCCGTCCACTTCGAGCATGGGGTCCTTAGGTTTCGCACCGCCTTCGCGGAAGCCGTAGAAGTAGTCGTAGCCGAAGTTCGTGGGATGAAAGACGTCCTGCGTGCCGAGGTGCCACTTGCCGATCAGTGCCGTTGCATAGCCCGCGCTTTGCAGGTCGCGTGCCCAGGTCGGTGTGCCGGGGTAAAGGCCGAGCATCGATTCATCGCGCCGGTGTGGCCGATCTTCCGGACAGATCCAGTCGGTGATGCCGAGCTCGGTACCGTGCCGGCTCGTGAGTAGCGTCGCGCGCGCGGGCGAACAGACCGGCGTGGTGACGAATGCGTTCGTACATAGGACGCCTTCGGCGGCGAGGCGATCCATGTTCGGCGTGTGCGCATCCGGATTGCCGGACGCGCCGAGCGCCCACGCGGCCTGATCGTCGGTATAGACAAAGAGGATATTCGGCCGCGCGGCTTCCGCGTCCGTCGCGATGGAGACAAAGAAAAAGGCAAGCGCCGCCAGCAGGCTGGCGGCGCTTCGAAGGGATATTCGCAAGGGCATGGAGTGCCTAGGCCACGTTTACAGTGCCGACTTGATAGGTCGCTTCGGGGATGGACTCGCCTTTCTCCGCCAGCACTTCCACGTAGAGTTCAATTGCTTCAACAATGTTGGTCTTAACTTCTTCCAACGTGTCCCCAACACAAATACAGCCGGGCAGGTCGGGAACGAAAGCGCCCCAACTTGATTCTCCTTTTTCATAGATGACCGTGTATTGCTTCATGGGTTCTTGTGCAATCCTGCCTGTTTTAGCGCAGACCGTAAGGTTCCGGCAGGAACTTCTGTTCCCAAGTTTCCCGAAACCACAACGACGCCACGCTTTTCTTCGTGATGCAATATTCGATGGCTGCCACGCGTACGCACGATAACCCAGCCATCGTCATTGAGTACTCGAAGCAGCTCTCGCACCTTCATTATATCATGCCAATCGGATTGTCTAGCCCTTGCAGCTTTCCCAGGCATCCGTCTTCGCGGACTGGAGCACCGCGTCGCAGACGTACTGCGTAGCGAGGCCATCGCGGATGTTCGGGCGGACGGCTTCGCCGGCGTCGAGGCTCATCACGAAGTCGGCGAAGGCATTGATGAAGGTGTGCTCATAGCCGATGGTCGTGCCGGGCACCCAGTAGTGATCCATGTAGGGGTGCTCGAAGTCGGTGACGAGGACGTCCTGCCAGCCGTGGCGGTGATCTTCGAGCTTGTTGTCGTAGAACTGGAGACGGTGCGGCTCTTCGAGGTTGAAGTAGATCGAACCGTCGGCGCCGTTCACTTCGAAGGTATTGAAGTTCTTGCGGCCGCGCGCATAGCGGGTGGACTCGAAGGTGCCGGTCGCACCATTCTCGTAGCGCGCAAGGAAGGCGCAGGTATCGTCGATCGAGACCTTCTGTTTCGCCCCGGTGACC
>JAUIKJ010000180.1 GCA_030430835.1 Candidatus Hydrogenedentota bacterium | reverse complement strand
CCCGGACATACGGGCGCCCGTGAGCATCAAGGTGAATCGCAACCCCTTGCCCAAGACCTGCCAGCGCATAGGTCCCCGAAACCGGTCCCACGGTACGAGACAGCCAGGTCGCCCCCGCAAGCAGGAGCAGCATGATCAGCACCATCACCACCGCCGTTGCGCGGCGCAATCGCGATCGGGTAAGGAAAGACACAATACGCATGGCAGCCAGAATAACGATCGCGGCGCGTCCGCGCCACAACGGGACTGCCAGGCGTGCGGAAGTGATAGACAGCACTGCGCGACAAGAAAAACGCCCCGCAAGCCATTCGCTTGCGGGGCGATCCATTTATCGTGGTGCCGGGAGGGGGAGTCGAACCCCCACGGTGTCGCCACCGGCGGATTTTGAGTCCGCTGCGTCTGCCAATTTCGCCATCCCGGCCGGAGCGCGGAAGTATAGCTTTCGCCGGGGAATCAATGCAATGAATCATCGCCAACCCCGCATGGAGCAAGGAGCTAGAACTGATCCAGGGGCCAGACGAAGGGGGTGCGCTTGGGAAAAACCGTGTTCAGAAAGGCGCGTGCATCCTCGGACAACATTCGCCGCTTGCTGTCGAGCACGTCTTCGGCGTGATAATAGCCGGTGAGCATGTGCATCAACTCGACCTTCGTCAGGCTCAGCTTGTTGGTGGCGGCTCCGGGGGTTACGGCGATGGCCCCCCGGTGCGCGCGAATCCGATAGGCGCCGTCTTCGGTTACCAGCGTCACTTCCACGCGACCGCGTGCGAATGCGCTCTGGGCGAGACAACTCTCCCACTCTGGCACCATCGACTCCAGGGTCTCTCCCAGGTTTACGAAGGCCATCATCCCGCCCTCGTTCACGCAGATGCGGGTCTCGTGGGCAGAGCGAAAGCGGGTCAGGTAGCGCGCGAAGGCGTGGGTCGGCGGCATGCGAAAGCGTATCCGCGCGGCATGGTGCTCGATCGCCTGTTGTTGACAGGCGTGCAGCAGGCTGCGGAAACAGCGCCGCGAGACCGCGCCGACTTCGTCGACATACATCTCGTTCCCGTCGATACGCGGCAGGTAATAGGCCGCCACCTTGCCCTTCGCATCTGTCAGCACCTGCACCGGACGCCACTGTTCCCAACGGTTGGTCAGGTGTGCGCCGCTTCGCACGATGGAGCAGGCCACGTCGCCATCGCTCTGGTTGTGAATTTTCTGCATCGCCGCGATGTCTCCCGGCTTCCCCGCGCGCACGCGGTAATCCCCGTTGGAGCCCAGCGCGAGATCGATCACCTGCAAGACGCTGACATAGTCCGCAAGCGTCGTCGCGAAGCCGAATCGATGGTAGAAATTCGGAATCCCGAAGAGCATGGAAACATGGTAGTTCTGGCGCTGGAGGTAGGCCAGGGTATCCACAATGAGTTCGCGGGCGATCCCCTTGTGCCGGTGCCGGCCCGAGGTGGAGATCCATCCGAAGCCGCCCATCTTCAGACGAATTGTGTCGGTCGTGATCCGCAGCGCACCCGCCACCTCGCCCTTCCAGAGCGCGATACGCGTATGCTCCGGTCGAAAATTCGGATAGCCTGCGCCGGCCGTCTCCATCCAGCGCAGGCCCTCGAAGTAATCCTTGCAGTGCACCTTCGCCATCAGATCGTGGGCGACGCGCAACTCGTCCTTTGATTCGACCGCTTTGAGCACCAGTTCCGGTGCGTGTTGCCCTGTTCGCGTTGTCATTTTCCTGCCATTGCCACGTATAGTAACGCGCTGTTGAAAACTCGGACGAAGTATACCACGAGGTTTCCCCATGGATCGTGAGGAAAATCTGCCCCCACTCTGGCTCTCGCTTGTGCCCGTGGCCTTTCTCGTCGCCTTGCTCGTCACCAATGTGCTGGTCTTCGGCGACAGCGCCACCGGCGGCCCGAACCAGCTCGCCCTCTTTCTCGCCGCGGCCTTCGCGGGTGGCGTGGGCCACTTCGTTCTGCGCATTCCCTACCGCGATCTCGAAGTGCGCGCCATCAAGTCCATCAACCTCGCCATGCAGGCCAACATCATTCTGCTGGTCGTCGGCACCCTCATCGGGATCTGGATCATGGCCGGCGTCGTGCCGACCCTGATCTACTATGGCGTGAAGCTGATCAACCCTGCCGTGTTTCTAATGGTCGCCTGCGCCGCCTGCGCGATAGTGTCCATTACCATCGGCAGCAGTTGGACCACGATGGGCACCGTCGGCGTTGCACTCATCGGCATCGGAGAGACCCTCGGCCTGCCCCTCGGCATGGTCGCCGGAGCCATCGTCTCCGGTGCCTATTTCGGGGACAAGCTGTCCCCGCTTTCCGAAACCACCAACCTCGCGCCGGCCGTGGCCGGTTCGGAACTTTTCGCCCATGTCCGGCATATGCTCTACACGACCGTGCCGGCAATCCTGATTGCCTTCATGGGCTATGGGCTCATCGGGCTCTTCTATACGCCGGACAACTACGACCCCTCCTTCGTACTCGAAGTGACGCGAGCAATTGAGGATCACTTTCGCATCGGTCTCCACACGCTCATCGCGCCGGTCATCGTGCTGGTGCTCATCGTGTTGAAGACGCCCGCGATCCCCGCCCTGCTCATCGGCGCGCTCAGCGGCGCAGCCGAGGCCCTCCTGTTTCAGCCCCAGCTCTTCGCGCCCGCGGAAGGCGAAGCGCATTTCCGCGCCGCCTATGCCGCCATCCTCACCACGGCCTACGACGGTTTCAGCATTCAGACCGGCAACGCGCTCATCGACAATCTCTTCAGCCGTGGCGGCATGGCCGGCATGCTCAGCACGGTGCTGCTCATCATCATGGCCATGCTCTTCGGCGGTGCCATGGAGGCCACCGGCATGCTCCGCAGAATCGCCGTCTCGATTCTCCAACTCGTCCGTGGCGCCGGCAGTCTCGTCGGCGCCACCATCGGCACCTGCATCGTCTTCAACCTCACCGCCTCCGACCAGTACCTCGCCATCGTCGTCCCCGGCCGCATGTTCCGCGACGCCTACGAGAAGCGCGGCCTCGACTACAAGAACCTCTCCCGCGCCCTCGAAGACGGCGGCACCGTCACCTCCGTCCTCATCCCCTGGAATACCTGCGGCGCCTTCGCCGGATCCGTCCTCACCGTCAACGCCGCCGCCTACCTCCCCTTCGCCTTCTTCAACCTCCTCTGCCCCGTCATCTCCATCTTCCTCGCCGCCATGAACCTCACGATTGCCAAGACCATGGAAACCGCCACCACCGAGGTTGACGCTAAGTAACCCGGCGGCTCAGCGTCTAAACGCAGACGAGGCTCCGCCGTTAACCGTCATTCCCGCGAAAGCGGGAATCCACCAGGGCGGCGATCACCTTGGGTCAACGCAACCAACGCAAATCGCGGAACGAATTTTGCCGTCATAAACAAAACCGGCCCACGCATGTGCGCAGGCCGGTGAAATTCGCTTCGACTGTATCGACTCCTACCGCTCCGAAATTGCCGGCACGCTCCGCTCCTTCGGCCCCGTGTAGATACTCAACGGCCGGTAGATCCGGTTGTCCGCCGCCTGCTCCAGCACATGCGCGCTCCAGCCCGTCACCCGCGACGCCACGAAGAGCGGCGTGTACAAGTCCAGCGGCAGCCCCAGCAGGTAATAGGTCAGCCCACAGGGATAATCCACGTTCGGATAGATCTTCTTGTCGTTGACCATGGGCTCCTTGATGGCGTCGTAAATCGCCATCCACTCGTTCTTGCCCAGCTTGTCCGCCAGCTTGCGCAGCTTGTCTTCCAAAATCCGCGCGCGGTGGTCACCGTTCTTGTACACCCGGTGGCCGAAGCCCATCACCTTCTCCTTCTTCGCCAGCGCCTCCTTGATCCAGGCCGCCGCTTCGTCCGCCGTCTTGAAGCGCACCAGCATCTCCATCGCCGCTTCGTTCGCGCCGCCATGCAGCGGCCCCTTCAGCGCGCCAATGCCCCCCGTGATCGACGACACGATATCCGACTGCGTCGAGGTGATCACGCGGCAGGTGAAGGTGCTCGCGTTAAAATCATGCTCGGCATAGAGAACCAGCGTCAGGTCCACCAGCTCTTCCGCCAGCGGATCCGGCGCTTCGCCGTGGCATTGATACAGGATCTGCGCCGCGTGGCTCAGCCCGCTCATCGGGTCCACCGGCTCCTTACCGTTCATCAACCGGAAACGCGCCGCGATAATCCCCGCAATCTGCGAGGTCAGCCACAGCGCCCGCTCCCGGTTCGCGTCGTGGTCGTCGCCTTCAATCGGATCGAAGTGCCCGGTGTAGGACACCATGCTGCGCAGCACGTCCATCATCGGCACCTCTTCGGGCATCTGCCGGATCGCATCGATCACTGGCGTCGGCAGCGGCGCATACTGGAAGAACTTCTCCTTGATTGCCTGCAACTGTGCCGCGTTCGGCAGCTCGCCATAGAGGAGCAGGTAGGCGACTTCCTCAAAGGAGGTTTTCTCGGCGAGCTCGGCGATCGGATAGCCGCGGTACAGCAGCACCCCCTGATCAACACACGCAATATCGGTCTCGCCCGCAATCACGCCCGCAAGGCCCGGGCTGAAGGTCTTCTCACTCATGGTCGTGCTCCTTTAAGATAGCTTGCGACCGTCCTCAATCAAGCAGAACGTTCTATCAAGCGTATGGCAAACCGTGTCACTTCGACCAACGGGAGAAATCTAAGACCTCTCCCTCCGGTCGAGGTGACAAGCGGTCGATCAATTTTCTCGAAAAAGTCTTCTACAAATCGCCGCCTGTTCAGGCGTCCGTATCGAAGTACTACTTGTTCACTTTCCCGTCGTAACCCAGCAGATCGTATAGCTCCTGCCGCGTCTGCATCCGTTCCACCACCGCTTTCTGCGTACCCGCATCACGGATCGTCTCCAGCGCCTCCTGCATCGCTCGCATCGCGATCCGCTGCAGGGTGACGGGAAAGATTACCATCTTGTACCCCATCCCGGCGAACTCGTCCACGGTGTAGTATGGCGTCTTGCCGAACTCCGTCATGTTTGCCAGCAACGGCACCGGCACATCCTGCGCGAAGCGGCGGAACTCCTCCTCCCCCGTCAGCGCCTCCGGAAACACCGCCTCCGCCCCCGCCTCCACATACAGCCGCGCGCGCCGCACCGCCTCGTCGTAGCCCTCCACCCCACGCGCATCCGTCCGCGCGATGATCAGGAAATCCTTGCTCGCCCGCGCCCCCGCCGCCGCCGCGATCTTCTCTGCGAAGGCCGCCGCCGGCACCAGCCGCTTGCCCTCCAGATGCCCGCAGCGCTTCGGAAATTCCTGATCCTCCAGATGAATCGCGCTCACCCCCGCATGCTCCAGCACCTGCACCGTCCGCGCCGTATTCTCCGCCTCGCCGAAGCCCGTGTCCGCATCCGCCACAATCGGCAGCGTCGTCACGCTCGCGATGCTCTGGCAATGCTTCTCCGCCTCCGTCAGCGTCATCAGCCCCACATCCGGCACGCCCCCCACCGAATTCGCCAGCACCGCCCCCGACAGGTACATCGCCTCAAAACCCGTCGCCTCAATTAACCGCGCACTCAGCGCATTGATCGCCCCCGGCAACACCGCCGTCCCCGAAGACAGCAGTTCCCGAAAGCGCTTCGATCGCTCAGCAGAAGAAATCATAGTCATTCCATTCATTTCGCGTCGTGTTCAAAGACACCCGCCCCCGATCGTCAAACCCGCCCCGAACCGTCATTCCCGCGCAGGCGGGAATCCACCAGCGCGGCGTGGCGCAAGAGGCCAACAGGATATCTGCGGGCCGCGGGGTGGTTGCGTCGTTGTGGCGTGGTCTCCCGACCGCGCCACCCACCCGACCGCAAGGTCTCAAGAAGAACAAGTCCTATCGATTAAACGCTCCCCCGCCGCCATCACCAAAAGAGAAGCCTGCCGGTCCACCCGGCAGGCTGTCAAGAACGCCATGAAGTTCCCCCCTACGGCGCCACTCCCGGGCAATACCCATCCTCCGTCGGCGGATCGGCGTCGGGGCAATAGGTGTAACCACCGCTGTTAAAGAACTGGATGACCCGGAGAAGTTCCGACAGATCTATTTCCCAATCCTGCGGGTTGTAGTCGCTGGCGTGCGGGGCACAATCCTGATTCGCATCATTGGGCGCATAGCCGTCTTCCGTGCCAGTTCCGCAGCCGTAGCCGTCTGAATTGAAGAACTGAATCACGCGCAGCAATTCGGATAGGTTGATGGCGTTGTCCGCGTTCTGATCCGCCGTGTGGATACTTGGGTCTGGACTACCCTCGCCTTCACCCTCGCCTTCACCCTCGCCTTCGCCTTCGCCTTCGCCTTCGCCTTCGCCTTCGCCTTCGCCT
>JAUIKJ010000179.1 GCA_030430835.1 Candidatus Hydrogenedentota bacterium | reverse complement strand
ACCTGAATACGCTGGATTTCTTCCGGATGACCGAAACCAACGGCGTGGTGGTGATCACCCCGGAGCGGACGAGCATTGACAATGCCTTCAAGTTCCTCCGGGCGACCCTGTTCCGGCGGATTGAGCGATTCTACCAGGCGCCGGAAGTCGGGCTTCTGTTGCGCCGCAACTCGTCGATTCCGCACTTTTTACAGACGGTATCGGAGTCGGCGTGCTTCGAGGACCGCACGCGCCAGCGGATCGTGGACGAGATTCAGGCGCTGGCACATTCCTTCCGTCCGAAGATTGTGGTGAACAAGGCGACCAACGGCTACGAGGCGAAGATCGCGGCGAATATTCTTGGGAAGTACTGTCGGCAGCACCTTTTGATCGAACCGGAGAGCTTGGGCTACCTCTATTTTGAACCCTATGTTTCGAACTCGGTAAACTGCGGGGTACCGTTCGTGGCCAACCGGCCGCAACTCAGAATCTCGGGCTGCGTTGTGGATATGGCGAACCGGTTGGGTTATTTCTGATTTTGCCCGAACAAACGATTAGCGGGGTTGCGAGAAGAACCATGGAACTTGACCTGAATGCAGAAGGCGATTTTAAGGACCTTGAAAAAGCCAAGAAAAAAGGGCTGCTCGGCCGTCTGAGCCAAAGCTTTGACGACGCGATCCAGACGGGACGCAGCCCGGAACGGACCCGCGACGCGGTCCAGGAAACGGCGAGCACGCCGAACGTGGGCGCGGATGATCTCGCACTGCGCCGCGCCAAGACAGTGACCGCACAGAAGATGGTCATCCCGGAAGGGGTTATCATCGAGGGCTCCCTGACGGGCGGCTCCGACACGGAGATCAATGGCCGTATCGACGGTGACATTACGGTCGAAGGCCGCCTCTTTCTTGGGGCCAGCGCGCTGATTTCTGGCAATGTCCGTGCGGGTTCCTGCCGGGTGGAAGGCCTGGTCGACGGCCGCGTGGAATGCTCGGACGAACTGGACCTGGGACAGAATGGCCGGCTCAATGCGGACGTGATTGCGGGCAAGCGAATAAGAGTCGCGGGCCAGGTGTATGGGAATGTGACGACCCCGGGAGCGGTTCTCTTGGGGCAGACCTGTAAAGTAGAAGGCGACCTGCGCACGCGCAGCCTCATGATGGAGGAAGGCGCGATGCTGAACGGCCGCGTCACGATGCGTGCGCCGTCGCAGCAACAGTCGCAGAAATCGCCAAAACATGAGGCGAAGAAATAACGATGTTGATGAGTTTTGACCCGATCAGTCTGGGTATTTTTGGGCTGACCTTCGTCTTTTCCATGCTTGCGCAGGGCAAGGTCAAGATGGCCTATGCCAAGTACTCGCAAGTGGGGGTGCGCTCGGGGGTATCCGGGGTACAGATTGCACAGCAGATCCTCCGGGAATACGACATTGACGACGTGACCATCGAGCCGATTGCGGGCGAGATGACGGACCACTATGACCCGCGTAGCAAGACGCTGCGCTTGTCCGAGCATGTCTATTCCGGGCGGAGCATCGCGTCGCTGGGCATCGCCGCGCACGAAGTGGGCCACGCGATTCAGCACGCCTACGGCTATGCACCGCTGGAGATGCGCTCGCTGATGTACCCGGTGGCGAACCTCGGCTCGAAACTGGCCTTCCCGCTCATCTTCGCGGGCCTTATCTTCGCGCAGTTTCCCTTCTTGCTGACGCTCGGCATCTGGATGTTCGCGGCGTCGGTGGCCTTCACGCTGATCACGCTGCCGGTGGAGTTCAACGCGAGCAAGCGCGCGGTGGTGGCGCTCGCGGATGGCGGCATGATGACGGCGGACGAACTGAAGGGCACGAAGAGCGTGCTCAACGCGGCGGCGCTGACCTATGTCGCGGCCGCGGCCACGAGCGTCCTCTGGTTGCTCTACTACATGATGATCGCGAACAACCGCGACTAGTCCGATCGCGACGGTTCTATAGCACACCCCGGAATCCGGGGTGTGCTATAGTTTTTTTATCACGCTTTCCTGGATGTACCCGGGCATGTCACGCCTACCCCGCGCCCTAGCCATAGTCTTACTCGCCCTTGTGTCCCCCGCAGGCGCACAGGAGGAAACGATTGTCGTGCGCAGCGAGGGCCGTGCCGAGGGGCTGGGCTTCGCCGCGCGCGACGCGGCCATCGCCAACGCCCGTGAACAGGCGCTGGCCGATGTTCTAACCACGCTGGTGGGTGCCGTCGACTTGCGCGACTACCGGGCCGTGTTTCGCAATGCCGCCGGCTATGTGCCGCACTACGATGTGCTCCGGGAGGACGCGATAGGCGAGATGACCCGTGTCGAAATTGACGCGCAGGTCGCCTTGAAGCCCTTGCACCGGGACGTGGCGGCCCTGATGCTGCCCCGCCTCGTAGAGGCGCCACGGATCCAACTGTTGATTGCCGAGAAGGTTGGCCCGGCGAAAATCTTGACGGTGCCGGATTTTGGCGTGGCCGAGGTGGCGCTGCGTGATGGCCTCGAGAAGGCGGGCATGGACGTGTCGGGCGTGGAAGCGCTCAACGACACCTTCACCCACGCGTCCATGCTGGCCATCGTGCAGGGTGGGGTGGCGTCGGGTAGCGAGTTCGCCCGATCCCGCGATGCGGACGTGGTGATCGTCGGCACCGCGACCGACGATACGCCGGACTCGGGCACCGCCCCCGAAGCCGGGGAACTGGTGCGCACCCAGGCCGATGTGGTGCTCAAGGTCTTTCGCGCAAGTGACGGCAAGATGCTGGAAGAACTCAGTTCCAGCGGCGTTATCCACGGCACCGATCCCTGGATCAACGGCGAGGAAGCCGCGCGCGACGCGTGCCTGCGGGTTACCGGCCGCGTGATCGACACGGTGGTCCTCGCCATGCTGGCCATGGGCGCTGGGGATGAGATCCTGATCACGGTGGAGCAGCCGGGAAAACCCGAACGTGTAGCGGCACTGATTCAATACCTATTGGCGGACGACGCCGTGCGCGCGGCCGAAGAGACTTTTTACGCGGACAACCTGGCACGGTTGCGCGTGACCTATAGCGGTGAGATGGTGCGGCTTGCCGATATGCTCGCCCCCGTGGTCTGCGAGGGGCGCAAGCTCGACGTGCTCAGTGTGGTTGGAAAAAAGATCACCGTCAGTTTCTGATTCCCGGACCCCGTGCTTCGGCGGCTGATTGTTCCACCTGCCGAGGTTCCGGTATGCTCCGCCTCAAACGCCACGGATTCCATACGCATGTCTTTGGAAACACCCGAGATTTCAATCGTCGTTCCCGTATTCAACGAGGCGCCAAACCTGGAACGGCTCGTCGACGAAATCGTCCACGCGATGGAACCGATGGGGCGCGCCTTCGAGATCGTGACCGTGGACGACGGCAGCCGAGACAACAGCTTCGCCGTGCTCGCGACGATCCGTGAGCGGGAGCCGCGGTTGCGGGTGGTCGGCCTGGCGCGCAACTTCGGCCAGAACCCCGCGACCTACGCGGGCTTCGCCCAGGCGCGCGGCCGCATCGTGGTCACGATCGATGCGGATCTCCAGAATCCCCCCTCGGAAATCCCGAAGCTCGTCGAGAAGTTGGACGAGGGCTTCGATGTGGTGCAAGGCTGGCGTGAGCAACGCCAGGACAGCGTGCTGCGGCGAATGGCATCCCGCGCGATCAACGGTACGGTATCGAAGATTACGGGCTCGGAAATCAACGATCTCGGTTCGGGGATCAAGGCCTATCGCCGCGAGGTAATCGACCGGCTGTGTCTCTCGACGCATCACGCGCGCTACCTTCCTGCGGAAACCGCTTGGCTGGGCGTGAAGGTGGGGGAGGTGAAGGTGGCGCACCGGAGCCGCGCCGCGGGCGAGAGCAAATACGGACTCTTCGCGCTCCTGCGCGTAAACTTTGACATGATCGTCAGTATCAGCACTGCCCCGGTGAAACTGGTGGGTACGGCGGGCGCCCTGATCTCCCTGATCGGCTTCGGGATGACCGTGCGCATCTTGTTCCTGCGCTTGACCATGGGCAACTTCAACGAACTCGCGACGGTGTCGGCGTTGCTCTTCTTTCTCGCGGGCGTGCAGATGGTGTGTATCAGCATCCTGTGCGAATACGTGAGCCGCATCTACGTCGAGGTCCAGCAGCGGCCCTACTACATCGTGGGCAGCGTATTGGAAGATGCGCCAGCCGATGACACGTGACCCCGCGCACATGACGCAGAAAACGCTGCAACCACGGCCACTCACGCTGTCCACCTTCGAACTGCCGGAGGGCGTCACGTCACGGCCCTGGGACTATCTACCGGCAACCGCCCCCGAACATGCCCGGGACCTTGCGCGGCGTGAGATCGAGGCGCTCGCAAAGACCGATGGCACCGTGGCGCTTTGCGCCGGGAAGGCCTGCGCAAGCTTGACGCCGCTCCCGTGGGACAGTGGCATCTTCGGGCTGCCGATGGCCCGCATCGGCGGGGTCTATCTCTCTCCCGGCAATGCCGGTCTACACGAAAGCCGTGCGCTGTTCAGTGCGCTGCTCACCGCCGCGTCGGATGCGGGGATTCAGCACATCGACCTGCCCCTTCGCGTAACGGATATCGCGGCGATCGAAGCCGCCACCGCCCTGGGATTCAGGGTCGTGGCGTGCAATCTCGGCATGGACTGGGAAGTGCGGCGAGCGCGCACTCCACCACCCGCGAGCGCCGTGCGGGTGCGCTGTGCGCGGGAGGATGAAGTGGCAGCCCTCGGCGATCTTGCGGCAGCCTCCATCGATACCCTGAGCCGTTTCGCCGCGGATGCCTATCTTCCGCCCCAGAAAGTACCGGATCTCTTTCGCGCGTGGGCGATGAACTCATTGCGTGGCCGCGCCGATCGGGTACAGTTCGCGGAGCTGGACGGAAAACTCGCAGGCTATTGCACCTGGCGCCTGCAGCCGGATTACGAGGCGGTGACCGGCGCGAAGCTTGCCAGCCTCGAACTGACGGCGGTGCATCCGGACGCGCGGCGTCACGGTGTGTTGATGGCCCTGGTGCACGATGGCCTCACCTGGCTGGAGGGACGCGGCGTCCAACTGGCCGAAGTCTTCACCCATGCGCTCAACGGCGGAATGCAACGCGGCTGCAGCCGGATGGGTGCGGTGACCCGCACGGCGCGCTACAGCCTGCATTGGAGCGCCGATCAAGCCTCGCGCCGATGATCACGCGGGTGGTGTCCGGCGGACAGACCGGCGTGGATCGGGGCGCGCTCGACGCCGCGTTGCGCGCTGGCATCGCGTGCGGTGGCTGGTGTCCGCAGGGCCGGCTCGCCGAAGACGGACGCATTCCCGCGCGTTATCCGTTGACCGAGAGCGAATCCCGTGAATATGCCGTGCGCACCCGGCTGAACGTCGAGGACTCGGACGCAACGCTGATCATCTGCGAGGGTGCACCCGAAGGGGGCACGGCGCTGACCATCGTGTACGCCAAGCAGACGGGGAGACCCTACTACGTGGCCGACCTTTCCCAGGGAAGGTCGGTCGAAGAGGTGCTCGATTGGCTGCGCCCCTATGCGGTGCAGACACTGAACGTGGCCGGACCCCGCGAGAGCACGGTACCGGGAATTGCCGAACGTGCCGATGCCTTTATGACGTCACTGCTTGCGGTTGACGCTGGGGATTGAGCGCGGGCGCGGGCTGCGGTATCTCCCCCACAACCATGTTGATCGCGCGGGGAAGCACTTCGATGGTGGCGGGGAGGAAGCCCGGATTTTCGCCATCAACCTGAACACGGACCGTCTCCCGGGATTCCACCGCAATCCGTTTTGCACGCAGATATTTCACCACGTCCGGACGATCGGTCATCCGGCCGGTATAGATTTTCTGCAGGTTAATCAGTGCATCCCAGAGCGCAATCTTTCCGATGATATAGATGTCGAAGGCACCATTGTCGAGGCGGGCAAAGGGGGCCGTGTGCATTCCACCACCGTCAAACTGGCCTTTCGCCGCGATGAGTTCTTTCGTCTGCTGTTCGAAGACCTCGTTGTCAATGTCAAAGCGAATCACCTTGTCGCGGTATACGAGCAGGGTGCGCACCGTAGCCCAAAGAAACGTCAAAAAGCCGCCGAAGCGCTTGTGGGTCGTATTGGCCCGGTAGACCACCTCGGCGCCCATACCCACGCGGCAGGTGCTCTGGAAGAAGCGTTGGGCCTGGGAACCGTCCGGCTGGGTGCAGACGACGCTGCCCAGGTCCACCCGCATGACGCAATCGCTGGTCACATAGGGCAGCACCTCAGAATAGGCTGGAACCAATAGAACATCGTCATAGGTAAGGCCTTCGAGTAAAATTTTGGGAGTAGACATGGACTGCAATTAAAAATTAATTGCGAGCAAATTTACGACAATATATCGGATATAG
>JAUIKJ010000178.1 GCA_030430835.1 Candidatus Hydrogenedentota bacterium | reverse complement strand
CGTGGTCAATGCGCGCCAAGACGGCCCCGCCACCCTTAACCTCTACCAGCGCACCGCCGACGGCCGCCGCATGCTCCGGCCGCAGGACGTACAACTCCAGGAGGGCGACAACGTCTTTCTCTTGAGCCAGGAACTGAGCCAGGCCGGGTTCTACGAATACGAAGTGCAGGTCGACAGTCCCGACGATACGGTGGTTCAGAACAACGTCGGCCGCGCCTTCACCACGGTCCATGGTGCGCCGCGCGTCCTGTATGTGGAGGGCAATCCCGGCTACAGCACCTACCTCTTCCCCGCGCTGGCGCGCGAAGGCGTCGACGCAGAGCAGATCGACCCCTACAGTCTCCCCGCCTCCGCGGCGCAGTTGCTGAACTACGATGCCATCGTCCTTTCCGATGTGAGCAGCACCATGCTCAGCGCGGATCAGATGGGCGCCCTAGAAGCCATGGTGCGCGACCATGGCGTCGGCCTGGTGATGATTGGCGGCCCGGAGACCTTCGGCGCGGGCGGCTATCTCGACACGCCGGTCGAGCGCGCCTTGCCGGTGGACATGGATATCAAGCAGCGCAAGGTCATGCCACGCGGCGCGCTCGCGCTCATCTTGCACACCTGCGAATTCCAGAATGGCAACGCCTGGGCGCGCGACATCGCGCTGGCCTCGCTCAATGTCCTCGCCTCCCAGGATCTCATGGCCGTCCTCGGCTACATGTGGGACAAGGGCGACACCTTTATCTATGACCTGCGGGAAGTCGGCGACAAGTCCTTCATGACCGATGCCATCCGAAAAGCCAGCACGCAAATCGGCGACATGCCCAGTGTCGAGCCGACCCTCCAACTCGCCACCCAGGCCCTCGTCCCCGCGGATGCCGCCGCGAAGCGCGTCGTCATCATCAGCGACGGCGATCCCGCGGCGCCGACACAGGGCACGGTCCAAGCGCTGATCGACGCGGGCATCGCCGTGTCCACCATCTGCATCGCGCCACACAGCATGAACGACCAAAACATGCTGCGAAACCTCGCACAGGCCACGGGCGGCCGCTACTACTTCGTGAACAACCCGCGCAACCTGCCCCAGATTTTCACCAAGGAAGCCGCCACCGTGCGCCGGGGCATGCTCATCGAAACCGAGTTCACGCCGTCCATGTTGCACGACTCCGAACTCCTCGCGGGCCTCGCGGAGACGGGCCTCCCGCCGCTGCGCGGCTATGTCGTCACCACCGCCAAGGAGAGTGCGACCGTTCCGCTGATCTCCCACGAGGAAGACCCTGTCCTCGCGCATTGGCGCTATGGACTCGGCAAGAGCATCGCCTTCACCTCGGATGTGACCAGCCGTTGGGCCACGCCCTGGTTGTCCTGGGAAGGCTTTGACCGCTTCTGGGCCCAGACCATTCGCTGGTCGATGCGCGAAGTCTCCCCCGGGCAGTTTCGCGTCGAGACGCGCCAGGCCGATGGCCGTGGCCACATCCGTATCGACGCGACGGACGAGGCGGGCAACTTTGTGAACTTCCTCGATCCCAAGGCGATTGTTACCACGCCGGACTTTGATCGGCTCGAAGTCGACGTCACCCAGACCGCGCCGGGCATCTACGAGGGCACCTTCCCCGTCCAGGAAAGCGGCGTATACATGGCGAACATCGCCTACGCAGACGCCGCGGGCAACACCGGCGGCCTGACCGCCGGACTCGCCGTCGACTATTCCCGCGAGTACGAGTACAACCAGACCAACCTGCCGCTGCTGGAACAGCTCGCGGCGGTGAGTGGCGGCCGCCTGATCGACCTGAACGCCAACCCCTTCGTCCACGATCTCGAGGCCTCCCCCACCATCACGCCCATCTGGCCCTGGCTCGTCATGCTGGCCGCCTGTCTGCTGCCCATCGAGATTTTCGTGCGCCGTGTGGTCGTTCCGCTGGGTGCAGTCATGGCCTTCTTCCAGCGGCAGAGCCGCCGCCTGCCCGGCCTCAAGCGCCTCATCCCCGCGCCCGCCGCCCGCACCCAGGCCACCACCGGCCGCTACGAGGCCGCAACACGCGACTACGGGACGCCTACGCCCGATGCATCGGCCCCGGTCTTCGGTACGCTCCAGTCCCCATCCGAAGCGGCCCAGGCCGACACCCCGGCGCAAACGCCCGAGTCCGCGTCCGCCGCCGAAGCAAAACCCAAGGGCAAGACCGACTACACCTCCCAACTCCTCGCCGCCAAAGAACGCGCGAATCACCAACAGAAGAAACGCGATGAATAGCACGCACAACATTGCCGCGAGGAACGCATGGCCCGCAGGGAGGGCGAGCGTCCCCGCGAGCCGGTTTAGGGATTGCTGCTATTTGTTCGTTGTTGGTTCTTGGTTGTTTAATCGCGTTCTGGGACTTCGTTCTGGAACGCACTTGCGTCGCGAAGCTGCGCCTCGCGTCCTCAATTCATGGGAAGCGGAGCTTCTAGGACAAGTGCGTTCCCAAGCGGAGCTTGGGAACGAGGCGCGACGTGAGGTGCGAAGCGGTGGCTCGCGGCATTCGGTAACCGGCTCGCGGGGACGCTCGCCCTCCCGGTGGGCAATGTGCTTAACCGGCTCGCGGGGACGCTCGCCCTCCCGGTGGGCAATGTGCTTAACCGGCTCGCGGGGACACTCGCGCTCCCGGTGGGCAATGGGTTCAACCGGCACGCGGGGACGTACGCCCTCCCGGTGGGCAAAGGGCTTAACCGGCGTGCGGGATCGCTCGTCCTACGCCGCTATAGCCCAGCCCGCAACGCGGGCGGCAGATGATAGCCCCGGGCGCAAGCCTGGGGACCCCGGCGCAACCCCACAAGAACCCAGCCCGTGGAACGGGCGACAGAAACCAACCCCCGCGGCAATCCCTACCCGGATTGATCGCCCCGAGGAGAAATGGTCATGAGTGTAGAAGAAAGAGCGTCGGAGTTTCGTGCGGCTTTCGATTCGCTGCGCAACGAAATCGGCAAGGTCATTGTCGGTGGACAGGACACGGTGGACGCGGTGCTCACCTGCGTCTTCGCCGGCGGGCACTGTTTGCTGGAGGGCGTACCGGGATTGGGCAAGACGATGCTGGTGAAAACCTTGAGCGAAGCACTCCACCTCGAGTTCTCCCGCATCCAGTTCACGCCCGACCTCATGCCCGCCGACATCATCGGTACGAACATGGTGGTCGAAACGGACGAGGGCAAACGCGAGGTGCATTTCCGGCCGGGCCCCATCTTCGCCAACGTCGTGCTCGCCGACGAGATCAACCGCGCCACCCCGAAGACCCAGTCCGCCCTGCTCGAAGCCATGCAGGAACACACCGTCTCCGTGGCGCGCACGATTCACACCCTCGAAGAACCCTTCTTCGTGCTCGCCACCCAAAACCCCATCGAGATGGACGGCACCTATCCCCTGCCCGAAGCGCAGTTGGACCGCTTCCTCCTCAAGGTCCTCGTGAAGTCTCCGAGCCACGCCGACCTCACGGAGATCCTCGAGCGCACCACCAAGCGCGAAGTGGTCACGGGCCAGCCGGTCATGGACGGACACACCATCCGCGAATGGCAGGGCTTAGTGCGCGACGTGGCCGCCGCGCCATAGGTCACCGACTTCGCCGTCCGTCTCGTGCTCGCCACGCAGCCGGACAGCGAATTCGCCACGGCACAGGTCAAGCAGTACGTGCGCTTCGGATCCAGCCCGCGCGGCGCGCAGGCGCTGTTGCTCTCCGGCAAGGTAAACGCCCTGCGCGAAGGCCGCTTCAACCTCAGCTTCGCCGACATCGAGACGACCGCGCTCCACGCCCTGCGCCACCGGGTCCTGCTCAATTTCGAGGCGGAAGCCGAGGGCATCACCTCGGACATGATTGTACAAGACGTCCTCAAGAACGTGAAGAAATCGGAACGGGTCCGCTGATGCCCCCTGCCGCCACCGAGACCTCCCTGCTCGACCCGGCCTTCCTCCGGAAGCTGGAGCGCCTCGCCATTGCCGCGCGTCAGGTGCAGCTCGGCGCCACCAAAGGCGAGCGCAAGAGCCGCCGCAAGGGGGTCAGCACCGAGTTCGCGGACTACCGCGACTACGTGCAGGGCGATGATCTCCGCCACGTCGATTGGAACATCTACGGCCGTCTGGAGACGCTCTACCTTAAGCTCTTCCAGGAGCACGAGGACATGACGCTTCACGTGTTGATCGACGCGAGCCGCTCGATGGATTTCGGCTCGCCCTCGAAGTTTCTCTTCGCGCGTCAGCTCGCCGCGGCCATCGGCTACATCGGTCTGAGCGGACACGACCGTGTCGCGCTCGACACCATCTCCGGCACCGCGCCCATCGGCCCCCGTCCGATGCGGGGTAAGGGCAATGCCGCGCGGATGTTCCGTTGGCTCGACCGTCTTCAGGCCGGCGGCGGTACGGCGCTCGCCGAGGGCTGCCGCGCGCACGCCCTGCGCAATCGCGGCAAGGGGGTCATCCTGCTCATCTCGGACTTCATGGACGAAGCGGGCTACGAGGGCGCCATCCGCCAATTGCTGGCGACCCGCTGCGAGATCTATTGCATGCAGGTGCTCGCCCCGGAAGAACTCGATCCGCGTCTCGCGGGCGATCTGAAACTCGTCGATTCCGAAACACAGGCCTTCGCCGAGATCACCGTCAGCCGCGCGCTGATGAAGCGTTACCGCCAGAACCGCGACGCCTTTCTCGAACAGGTCCGCGATTATTGTGTCCGGCGCGGCGTGGCGCATTTCCTCGTCTCGAGCGATACACCCATCGAAGCGATAACGATGGACGTGCTTCGTCGCGGAGGGCTCGTGCGATGAACGCCCTCGGCGCCTTCTTCCTCTCCCCCATCAACCTCGCCTTCCTCGGCCTCATCCCCGTCGTGGTGCTGCTCTATATCCTCAAGCTGCGCCGCACGAAAGTCGTGATCCCCAGCACCATGCTGTGGAGGAAGAGCCTCCAGGACCTCACCGCGAACACGCCCTTCCAGCGCCTGCGCAAGAACCTCCTGCTTTTCCTGCAAGTTCTGATTCTCGCGCTGCTCGCCCTCGCGGTGGCGCGACCCTTTCTCACCGCCGAGGGCAGCACCGGCGCGAACCTCTGCGTCGTCATCGACCGATCGGCCAGCATGCAGACCCAGGAAGGCGATCGCACTCGTCTCGACGAGGCCAAGGAACGCGCCAACAGGCTCATCGACTCCCTCGAGTCGGGTGACCGCATGATGGTCGTCTCCTTTGCGAACACGGCCGACGTGCTCTGTGAACTCACGGATGATCGAAATCGTTTGCGTGCCGCGGTCAATGGTATCGATGCGGCCGACACCCGTAGCAATATTCGGGATGTCATGTTGATCGTGCGTTCGCTCGCCCCCGACAATCCGGATATCCCGGCCGTCGTTCCCGATCTCGAGGTCTTCCTGCTCAGCGACGGCAAGCTTAGCGACAACGACCGTCTCGGCGAGATCAATGTGCCGCTGAACTTCATGTGCGTTGGTGAAACCGCGTCGAACGCCGGCATCACCAACTTCACCGTGCGTGAACCCAAGGAGGCCGAGGGCGCGCGGCAGGCCTTCATCGCGGTCCACAACGAAGGCCCGCAGCCCATCGAAACTACGGTCACGCTCTACTACGAAGACGACGCGCTCGCGGTCGAAGAACTTGCGGTCGCGGGCGAGGACAACGCGAACCTGGTTTTTGAATTGCCCGCTATCGATACCGGCATACTCCGCGCCGAAATCGACGGCAAGGACGCCCTGCCCCTGGACAACCGCGCCTGGCTCGCGCTGCGCCCGCCGGAGCGCATCCGCACCCTCCTCGTCTCGGAATCGGACGCCGGCAGCGCCTACTTCCTGCGCCGGGCGCTGGCGCTCGATCCGCGCGTCGAACTGAGCGCGATTACCCCCGCGGACTACACGGACACCGGCGCCTACGACCTCACAATTTTCATTGGCTGGACCCCGGACACCCTGCCCGCGGGCACGCTCGTCTTCGTCAATGCCGTCCCGCCCATGGAAGGACTCGAAGCCGGCGGCCCCGTCGAGAACCCGCCGGTGATGGCGCCCGATCGCGACCATCCGCTCATGCGCTTCTTGAACCCCGGCAATCTCGCCATCGCCGAGGCCCGTCAGCTGACGCTGCCCGAGGGCGCGCGCAGTGTTTTGAGCGCACGCGATACCGCACTCATCGCCGATGTCAGCACGGGCCTGCAGCGCGTGGTGCTCCTGAGTTTCGACATTGCGGACTCGAACTGGCCTGTGCAGCTGTCCTTCCCGCTTTTCGTGCAGAACCTGCTTGCCTGGACCCCGCTTCCGGGAGCCGCCGCGCAGGCTTCTATATTCGCCGGGATGCCGATCGAACTCCCCGCGACCGCCGGTGTCGCCGAGGCACGGGTACGACTGCCC
>JAUIKJ010000177.1 GCA_030430835.1 Candidatus Hydrogenedentota bacterium | reverse complement strand
CGAAGCTACGTTAACAGGCATCTGTTTTCGTGCACTACCAAAGGCTCCTTTCGATAAGGGGCCTTTTTTGTTTTTGGGGAATAAGCGCCGAGGAGCCAAATGAGGCTTGGTATTTGTTGACTTTTGCGCGTAAACTGCTGATTGTTAAAGCGATTCAGGTATTTGAGTGGCTAATGCCTATTGGCTGCGCACTCATATGAGACCTTTTCCATTTATGGGTAGCTCTGTAGGCTGATTGGGAGGTGACATGGGGCATTCCTTAACCAAGCTGGAAATGGCGGAAAAGCTGCAGCAAGATTTAGGCTTTAGCCGCAAAGAAGCAAAAGACTTGGTCGATAGTTTTTTTGAAGAAATTATCACGGCATTAGAAGAGGGCAACCCGGTTAAGATCTCTGGGTTTGGCAACTTCGACTTGCGTGCGGAAGCGGCCAACGGTGTGCCCGTCAATCCGGGCTTCGTGGTGTTCGCCTTGATCTATGGCACGGCCTACACGATTGTGCTGTTGCTGCTGGCCACGCTGGCCTTCGAGCGGAAGGACGTGTAGGCGTGTCGCGCACCGCAACGGCCCTGCTGCTGGCCGCCTGCGCCGCTGTCTACGGGATCGCGGTACTTGCGCAGATTCGCGTGGATGAGACCCGCGATGCCATCAGGGAAGATCTACTCTACCTGCCCAACGAGAAACTGCTGAGCCATTTCACCGCCGGCCTTGATTCTGTGGTCGCGGATTTGTTGTGGCTGCAATGTGTGCAATACACCGGCGCACAGGTCAAAGGCGATCGTGACTTTCGCTGGCTCGCACAGATGATCCAGACCGTGGTTCGGCTTGATCCCTATTTTTCTGATGCGTACCGCTACGGGGCAATGTTTCTGGCCACGCTGAATGCCGACGATCAGGCCGCGCTCGATCTGCTTGGGGAGGGTTTCGTGCGCACGCCGCGCAGCTATGTGTTCCCCTACGAGATGGGCATGATCTACCTGTTGAACCGAAAGGACGCGCCGGAATCGCGGATGGCGGCGGTGCGCTACTTCTCGATCGCCGTGCAGCGGCCGGATGCGCCCGACTTTCTGCCGGTTCTCGTATCGAGCCTCAGCGACGCCGCGGACCTCGAGGGCTTCGAGGAGACCATGTGGCAGCAGCGCCTGCAGATGGCGCAGGCACGCGGCGATGAACTGATCGAACAGCTCGCGCAGCGCAAGCTGATCGAGCTTCGTGTGCGGCAGTTTCTCAAGGCGGTCAACGCACATATCGATGCCCACGTAGCCCGCGGCGGCCATCGCGCGGCGAGCTTCGAGGAACTGCTTGCGGCCGGGGCCATCACGCAGGAGATGTACGATGCGCGGAACAACGACGGCCTGGGCGGTCGCTTCATTCTCGATGCCGATGGCGTCGCCCGCAGCACCGGCATTCTGGACGACACGAAACAGAGTCTGTTGAACCAGATCCGGGATGCGCTCGACGCCTACCACGCGGCCCAGGGTGCCTGGCCGCTGAGTCTTGAGGCACTCGTGGACGCGGGCAAGTTGCGCGGGGTGCCGGTGCATCCCTATCCCGGGGCACAATGGGACTACGACCCGGCGACCGGTTCGGTGCGCTAGGGCGAGAAGCCCTTGGTGGCTGTGCTAGACTTTGGGGAGACAGGTGTGACGCGTGGACGATGGGTGGCGTCCGGTTGGTCCGTTGCCGTTGCCAACGCATTGGAAACACATGCGCCCCGAAAGTTGGTCCCTTCCCAGTTTTGCCATCCGGCGCCCGGTAACGGTGCTTATGGCACTGCTCACCTTCTCCGTCATCGGTCTAGTCTCTTGGTCGCGCCTGCCGCTTGAGTTTATCGTGCAGCTTTGGGAGCCCACCGTGTGGGTGAACATACCCTATCCCGGTGCCACCCCCGAGCAGGTCGAAGCCGAGGTGACCATCGCGGCCGAGGGTGCCTTCAAGACCCTGCCCGAGCTCAAGTCCATCCAGTCGACCTCCGACTACGGCCATTGCGGCGTGGGGCTGCGCTTCGGCCTCGACACCGACATCGGCCTGGCCACGGCGGAGATTCGGGACCGCATCGAACGGCTCCGTCTCCAGCTGCCGCAGGAAGTCGATCACATCACCATCAGCCGCTTCGGACCGGAGGACATTCCGATCCTGCGCTTCGCCATTCTGCGGGATTACGACGAGGACGCGCTCGCGCGCTATGCGCGCACTGGACTGCGCAGCCGGCTGATGCGCGTGGAGGGCGTCGCGGAGGTTAATGTTTCCGGGCGCGCGTCGGAACAGGTCTATGTCGATTTTCGTCCGGATGATCTTGAGAGCCTCGGCCTGGGGCTGCAGCAGGTGGCTGCGACCCTGCAGTCGAGCAGCGTGAACCTGAGCGTGGGCACGCTGGATGAAGGCGGTGATCGACACTTCGTGCGCGCGCGCGACGAGTTCGAAGATCGCAGCGATCTTGAGCGCGCAGTAATCTCCCCGCAGGGCCTGCGGCTGCGCGATGTCGCCGACGTGAACGAGCGGCAGCCGCCGGGTGCGGAGCGCTTCACCGTGGACGGCAAGCGCGGTGTCTTTGTGCGTATCCTCAAGGAAGGGGGCGCGAATTCGGTGGAGGTCTGTGCGCGGGTACGCGACGCGCTCGCGCGAATCGAAGACGATCCGGAACTCGCGGGGGCGCAGGTGGTGGTATTCGAGGATCAGTCGGAATATATCCAGCTCGCGCTGGATTCCCTGTTCCTTGCCGGCAGATACGGCTGTGCGATGGCCTTCGTGGTGCTGTGGCTGTTCCTTCGACGTTTTCGCGTCACACTGGTCGTGGCATTGGTGATTCCTGCGTCGCTTCTGCTGGCGCCGGCCTATCTTTATTTTAACGGCAAGAGCCTGAACCTGCTGAGCATCGCCGCGATGCTGATCTCCGTCGGCATCCTCGTGGACAACGCGATCGTCGTGGTTGAGAACATCCAGCGGCACAACGCGCTCCACCCCGGCCGCAAAGACAACGCGAGCCGCGGCGCGGCAGAAGTGGCGCTCGCGATCACCGCCGCTACCCTCACCACCCTCGTGGTCTTTGTGCCGGTCTTCTACCTGGATGCCGGCGAGATGTCGAGCATCATGCGCGAGTTCGCGGGACCGATCGCCTGCTCGCTGCTGGCGAGTCTGGTGCTCGCGCTGACGGTGATCCCGATGACGGAGCATCGCTTCCCTTCGCGCGCCTTCGCGCCGCGTTCCTATTCCGGACGCCTGGGAAATCTGCGCCGCCACCTCGCGCGCTACTCCTTCGGCGTGGTCCAGGACGGCTATGCCCGGGGCCTCGGCATGATGCTGCACAACCGGACCTTAACGGTTTGTGCGCTGGGCGCGGCCATCGTGGGAACGGGACTGGTCGCCGTGCCGGGAACCGGATTCAAGGGCATCCCTGAGATGGACATGCGAACCATTGACGTACGCTTCATTGCGGAGCCGAACTACGGCCGCGACGAGATTCGCGCGTATGTCGAGGGTATGGCGGCACAAATTGAAGCACGAAAGGCGGACTTTGGCATCGACCACCTCTATGTGAACAGTGGCGGCTGGGGTGGGCAGATTACCTGCTTTCTCGTGAAGGAGTCCGACGGCACCTTCAGTGCGGCCGGCGCGCCAATGACCACCGAAGAGGCGCGTGCCGCCATCAACGCGCTCTTCCCCGCGCGGCTGGCGGGTGCGCGGATCGACTGCGGGATCCCATCGTCGAATCCGGATTCCACGCGCAGCGTGCGCGTCTGGCTGCGGGGCAGCGACCGCGAGACCCTGGAGGGGCTTGCCGGCAACTTCATGGCGCGCATGGCCGAGTTGCCCACGCTCCGGAACATTCGCCCCGGTGACAGTGCCCCCAAGGACGAGATACAGCTGCACATCGACGAGACGCGCGCGGCCGCGGCCGCGCTGAACCCCACCGCCATCGCGCGCACGGTATCCTTTGCGCTCAGTGGATCGAATCTGCCGTATCTGAAGAAAGATGGCCGGGAGGTGCCCGTGCGCGGACAACTTGCGGGAGAGGAGCGGCGGGACCTCGGGGACCTTGAGCGCATCAATGTGACGGGGTCCACCGGCCAGTCCGTGCCACTGCTGCAGGTGGCCGACCTGCGGCATGACAAGACCCCCCAGCGAATCCGGCGGCGCGAGGCGCAGGGGCAGGTCGTGATTGAAGCCGAGACCGAGGAGGAAGACCTGCTGGCCGTGCGCAAGGCGCTGGACGAACTCGCCGCCGGTTTTGCCACGCCGCGCGGCTACACCGTGGAACTCGACCGGAGCTTCCGCAATATCGACGAAGTATTCATCGGATTCCGGAACACGCTCCTGATGTCCGTCGTGCTGATCTACCTTGTCATCGCCGCGCTCTTCGAGTCCTGGTTGTTGCCCTTTTCCGTACTCACCACCGTGCCCCTCGCCTTTATCGGGATCTACTGGTCGCTCTACTTCAGCGGCACTCCGCTCGACAGTATTGCCCTCGTCGGATCGATCATCCTCTGCGGCCTGATCGTGAACAACGGGATCGTCATCGTCGACCACATCAACGGACTACGGCGCGAAGGCGTGCCGCGCACCGACGCCATCCTGCAAGGCGGCCGCAACCGGCTGCGCCCCGTCATGATGACCACGCTCACCACCATCCTCGGCGTGCTTCCCCTCGCCGTCACCGGCGGCGCCGGTGGCGCGATGAACAGCCTCGGCCGCGCCCTCGTCGGTGGCATCGCCGCCGGCACCCTGCTTACTCTCTTTGTCGTCCCCCTCGCCTACCTCCTCATCGACGATCTCCGCCGCTGGAGCGCGAATTACTTCGGGTCGCTGCTGCGCCTCGGCGGTGTGCGGTAAGGATGGTCTACGCGCCCTGAATCCGGTCGTGGGCGCGGAGGAGTGCTCGGTAGCCGCGCATGCCGAGGTAGCGCAGGGGATCGGGGGGGAGCCAGAAGGGGATGCGGTTGTAGAAGAAGGGTTTGCCGGGGTGGGCCTCGGCGTTGTGCCCGGCGGCGCGGAGCATTTCGGGGGCGAGGATTGCGCCGGCGTAGTTGCTGAGGGAGACGCCGTGGCCGGCGTAAGCACAGGCGTGGAAGATGTTCTTGGCGCTGCCGCCCTGGCCGAAGGTGGGGAACATGTCGACGGATACGCCGAGGGTGCCGCCCCAGGCGTGGGTGAACTGGAGATCGCGGAGCGTGGGGAAGTATTGGCGGAAGCGCGCCTTGAGCGCCTCGAATATGCCGGGGTCTTCGTTGCGGAAGCTGCCGCCGGGGTAGAGCTCCGCGTCTTCGCCGCCGAAGGCGATCCGGTTGTCGGCGGTGAGGCGGAAGTAGTGGATGAAGTTACGCGCGGTCTCGAGGGAGGCGCGGTGTTTCGCCCAGCCGATTGCTTCGAGCTGCGCATCGCTGAGGGGTTCGGTGAGCACAATGTAGGTGTGTACCGGCAGGATGCGGCTCTTCATAAAACCGAGCGCGCCGCTGAAGCCGTTGAGCGCGAGCACGGCCTGCGTCCCGCGCACGATGCCGCCGGGGGTGCGCACCTGCACGGGTGCGCCATCGACGATCTCGTTGATGGAGGTCTGCTCGTAGATGCGCACGCCCATGCCTTCCACCACCGCCTTCAGGCCGCGCGCGAGCTTGGCGGGGTTGATGATGCAGGGATGTGGATCGAGGACGCCGCTGCGGTATTGGTCGCAGCGGATGTAATCCTGCAAGGCATCGCGGTCGAGCCAGGTGTGGTCGAAGCCGAGGCGGTGCGCGAGTTCGAGTTCACGCCGCGCGCGCTTCTCGCGCGCCGTGCAGGTATTGATGAGGATGTAGCCCGTCGCTTCGAGGTCGCAGGCGATCTGATGCTCGGCCACAACCTGCTTGAGGTGGTCGACCGCCTGATACATCAGGCGGTAGGCGGCGCCCGCGGTTTCCTCGCCGAGGGCCGAGGCCGCGTGGTAGAGGTCCCAGCCGATGAGCGGCATCGCGAAGCCGCCATTGCGCCCGCTGGCACCATGCCCCACCACCGATCGCTCGAGTATCACGATGTCGAGATCCGGCTTCTGCTGTTTCAGGTGATAGGCCACCGACAGCCCCGTGTAGCCCCCACCCGCAATGACGACGTCGCAATCCAGATCTTCCGCCAGCGGCACGCCCGGCGTCACGTCGACCGTCTCCTGCCAGAAGCTGACGGGTTGGTATGCTCCGTTTGCCACCGCGGGGGGCACGGTGCTGAAGGGGCGTTCGTCGAGTCTCAGATGCATGGCGTGCCTCCACGTGCATTGTGCGACGGTAGACGATGGGGGCGCAAGGGGGGCCGGTCTCGGGTTTAGGGTTTAGGGTTTAGGGTTTAGGGTTTAGGGTCTGGGGTCTGGGGTCTGGGGTCTGGGGTCTGGGGTCTGGGGTCTGGGGTCTGG
>JAUIKJ010000176.1 GCA_030430835.1 Candidatus Hydrogenedentota bacterium | reverse complement strand
CGGTTGACGACATACAGGTTCCCCGCGTTGTCTTCGCCGAAAGATGCCGGCGATCCAAGCGGCGTCGCGGCCGAGTTCAATTCCCCAGTGTGTACCTGCAGGTCCGTCGCCACGCCGTTCACCAAGTGAATGGACCACACCCGTCCGGCGTTGGCGTCCGCGAAAAAATAGCGTCCCTGTATCCCGTCGATCGCGCCCCCACGGTACACGTAGCCACCAATCACCGCGCGGCCCTCGTCCGGATTGGCATAGGTGTGCACCGGCGGCACGTGTGCGCTCAGCATGTCGCACGCGCCCTGCGTTTCCACCGTCGTGTTGCAGCGCGTGCCCTCGAAGATGCGCCAGCCATAATTCTCGCCGCCGCTACTCGATGCCGGCTGGAAGCTGATCTCTTCCTGCGCGTCCTGGCCCACGTCGCCGATGTACAAGTCTCCCGTCAGCGAATCAAAGCTGTAGCGGAAGGGATTGCGCAGTCCGATCGCCCAAATCTCATCGCGTACGCCCGCGTCTTCGGTGAAGGGATTGTCGGCGGGAATCGCGTAGTTGCCCACGACGGTGTTCCCCGCCCGGAAATCCACGTCGATGCGCAACACTTTCCCGAGCAGACTCGCCGGATCCTGCGCGTTGCCCTGCGGGCTGTGCCCCGTGCCGGTGTCGTTGCCACTGCCGCCGTCTCCGGTACACACGTAGAGGTAACCGTCGATAGGGGAGAAGGCCAGCATGCCCGCATTGTGATTGCCCTGCGGCTGATCGATATCAAGCAGCACCACCTCGCTGCCCGCGTTTGCCACGTCTGGATCCCCGGACACGGTGAAGCGCGATACATGCGTGTCGCCACTTCCGGCGTTCGCCGTGTAGTTGACGAAGAATTCCCCGTTGCTCGCGTAGTCCGGATGGAAGGCCATCCCGAGCAATCCTTTTTCACCACCGCTCAGCACCTGCGCGCTGATGTCGAGGAAGGGCGTGGGGAGGAGGGCACCATCTTTGAAGATGAGGATCTGACCCGCCTGCTGCAGGATGAACAGCCGTTCGTCATCGCCCGGCGCCTGACACACGAAGAGCGGCGCCGAAAGTCCGCTGTCCACCACCACCTCCAGCGAGAGCTGTGCGACGCTCGGCACGCACAACGCGCATGCCAGCGAGAGTGCAAGGATTACGGTTGTCGTTTGATGTCGCACAATTCACTACCTCTTTTGCGACAAGGTGCTCGCCCCAAGCTTCAATCCAGTGTAGCACACATCACGGGTAGCGCCGAAGACACGGTTTGCGGCACCATTAACGCCATGTACCGCACTTTTTCACGCAGTCTTGCCGCGCTTTGCGTCGTACTCGTCGCCGCGTGCTCCGGCGTCTTCGCACTACCAGCACACGCGGATCCGAACCCGCCCACGCTCCAATCCATCGGGGGCGCCTGGCCCATCACCCGCCAGTGGACCCCGGCCGAAACGAAGCACTACGCCGTCTGGATGGAATACCTCTACCGCGGGAAGGTCGACGGTAACGCCGACCAACGAATGGCCAAACTCGGCCCCATGCTCCGCGACCCCGCCATGAACCGCCTGCTCGATCCGGCATTCCTCGGCGAGGGGGGGAATCCGGATCTGCCGGACCACGTCATCCGCTCCGTTCATGGCGTACTCGATTGCGCGAAGCTCACCGCCTTCTTCCCGGCCTACTACGCCTACCGCCGCGGCCTGCCCTGGGCCTTCAGCAGCATCAGTTCCGGCGGGGGAGACGTGCGTATGTCGCCCTACAACGTGCCCACCGGCATCGCCACCACCCGCGACTTCGATTCGCCCGACGCCTTCTTCGCCGCGCTCATGCGCTTCAATTCCGGCAACTACCGCGTCGCCATCAACGGCAGAAACGCCGAACTCTCCGACACCGTTCCCGTCGCCATCGACCCGGAATACCTGATGCCCGGTTGCCCCTTTTATATCGACGGCCATTGCCTCACCCTCGCGCGCGTCACCGATTACGGCGAACCTTATTTCTTCCACGCAAGCACCACCGACAATCGTGACATCTACACCTACAACGGCATGAACGTCGTCTACGGCATTCCCGCCAAGGGCGACGGCCCCGATCCCTGGGCCGGCGTCTTCCAGGGCTTCCGCGTCTTCCGCTATCCCATCGCGGAAACCGACGGCAATGGCAGGGTGACCGGCATCCGACGCCGCACCGACGCGGAGATGCGCGCCTTCGGCTTCTCCACCGAACAGTACGAGCGCATGGGGGAGTTGCGCGCCGGCAATCCGATCTCCGCCGGCGGCCTGAAGCCGGCCAAGCTTCAGGATCTAATCCGCCTCCGCCTCCGTCGCGTGGACCGCATCGATCCCCTCAAGTTCATGGATCGCTATATTCAGGAGTTGCTACAGGTCTATGTTCTGCGTGAGGAGTTCGTGCAGGACGCCTGGGCGGATGTGAAGCGCAATGGCCCCATCACCTTTCCCGAAGAACAGACGAATAGCAACATCTTTCAGGCCCACGGCCGCTGGGAGACCTGGAGTTCGCCGAGTTCGGATGTCGACCGCCGCAACAAGTACCACTACCTCACCGAGTGGCTCGACTACGCCCTGCGCTGGTACGAAATTTCCCCGGCCTTCCTCGATCTGAACGCACTGCGGCAGCGCCATACGATCAACAATCAGGCGGACCTGCTCAACGCGCTCATCGCCGAGAAGCGCCGCATCTTCGATGCCGCCGCTTTTCACTACACCAACTCCAAAGGGGACCGCGTCCCGCTCACGCTGACCGACGTCGAGGACCGCCTCTACGATCTCTCCTTCGACCCGAACCACCCGCCGGAACTCCGCTGGGGCGCGCCCATCGGCAGCGAGGAGCGCGCCACCGCAATCGACCAATGCACCCCCGTGCCCGATGGCGCCTGCGTGCCCATGGAAGAAGCCTATGCCCTGCAGGCCTACTACCGCGCCATCGGCCAACGCTCCGTCGACAGCACGCGCCTGCGCGGCATGTTCACCGAGGGCATCCCCCGCCGCGACAAGCTCGAGGCCTATCTCGCCTACATCCACAACGGCGGCCGCGCCAATTTCTCCGTCGGCCGACCCGCCGAAGGCGCACAGCCCCCCAAGACCACACGCCGCCAGATGCTCGGCCAACCCACCCGCACCATGCTCCCGGTCCGCCGCTAATGCGCCGCTCACGCTCCGACTCCGCTCTCGTTCCCAAGCGCCGCACCCCTCTCGTTCCCAAGCGCCGCTTGGGAACGCACTTGTCCCCGAAGCTCTGCTTCGTCCTCACCCTCCTGCTCGTGCCCACCGCCAACGCCGCCGACCCCAACCCCGCAACCCTCCACGCCGAAGGCGGCGCATGGCCGCTCTACCGCCAGTGGAACACCGCCGAGATCCACCACTACGCCGCCTGGATTGAAAAGCTCTACGACATAAAATGGCGCGGTACCTACGAACAGCGCCTCGCGAAGCTCGAGGGCGTGCTCACCGACCCCGCCATGAACCGCCTCCTCGATCCCGCCTTCGCCGGCTCACCCGTCAATCCGCCCCTCGATCGGGAAACCATTCGCGAAGTGCACCAGGTACTCGACTGCGGCAACCTCACCGTCGTGCTCCCGGCCTACTACGCCTGCCGCCGCGGCCTCCCCTGGATGGGCACCACCGTCCGTTCCACGGACGGTATCGATCTCCGCAAGTCGGACCGGAACACCGTCGTCTCGGAATTCTCCTGCCGCGACTTTGATTCGCCTGCCGCCTTCGTGCGCGAAGCCGTCGCCACGCTCTGTACGGGCAACTTCCGCATCAATCCCGCGTGGCCCGGCGCCGAACGTTCCGACACCGTCGCCGCCGCCATCGAACCCGATGTGCTGCTCCCTGGCGCGCTTTACTACCTCGACGGCCACGTCGCCATTCTCGCCAAGATCACGCCCACCGGAAACCTCCGCTTCCTCGACGCCACCCTCGCGCCCACGCGCGACATCTACACGCACAACGCCTACAACATGGTCAGCGGCCTCACGCCGCGCCAGCCCGGCGACACCGCCTGCTTCGGCTGTTTCCGCGGCTTCCGGATCTACCGCTATCCCATCGCCGAGACCGATGCGTCCGGCAAGGTTCTGCGCGTGCGCCGCCGGAGCGATGCCGAAATGAGATCCTTCGGCTATTCCCTCGACCAGTACGACCGCCTCGCCGAACAGCACCGCGCCGGCACCATCCAAACCGCGCGCGGGCCCGTGCGCGGCCTGCACGACTTTATCCGCGCGCGCCTGCGCACCGTCGACGCGATCGATCCCCGCGCCGTATTGTCCAGCTACGCCCTCACCCTCGCAGCACAACTCAAGCGGCGCGAAGACCTGGTGCAGGCCGCCTGGCGCGACCTGAAGGCGAAGGGCCCCATTCCCTTTCCCGATGCAAATGCCGACGCCACCATCTACAACGCGCGCGGCCGCTGGGGACAATTCAGTTCGCTTTCCCTCGACATGGAGATCCGTGAGGACTACTTCATCCTCGTCGACGAACTCGCCTACGCGATCAAGACCTACGCCCGCGAACCCGCCTACGTCCATCTCCCGAATGACGCCGCTGATCTCGTTCAGGACGACGCCTCCCTCGCCCGCTGGGTGATGGGGGAGAAGCAGAAGATTTTCAACGCCCTCCACGTCGAAATCACGAACAGCAAGGGCGAGAAACAGTCGCGGAGCCTCTTGCAGATCGAGCAGCGCCTCTTCGACCTCTCCTTCGATCCCAACCACCCGCCCGAACTGCGCTGGGGCGATCGGCCAATGAACGCACAACCGCCCGCCTTCACCCAACTCGCCACCGGTGGCCGCCTTCCCGCGCTCACCGCCTACCAACTCCAAGGCATCTACCGCACCCGCAGCTACCGCGACACCAACCCCACGCCCCTCCGCGGCATGCCCACCCAAGGCTACCCCAAGCGCGACCTCCTCGACGCCTACCTCACCGCCCGCTGGGCCCTCGATGACCCGGCGCAGAGACATCGCCCAAGTACGCGATAACGGACGCAGATTCGTTGTGATCTCGCAATAGATTCACACAAGGTGCTCAACCGCGCGTCATTCCCGCGCAGGCGGGAATCCACCAACGCGCACAACCACTCCGTTGCGTATCCACACCGTCGTGCGCGACAACTCCCGCCTCCCGCAACAGTTCCGTGATAACCCAGGAAGCCCTCACACCAACGTCATTCCCGCGCAGGCGGGAATCCAGTGCGCGCAGCGCCAACAAACCAAGCTGCGCCAAAAGGCGCATCCGCAAAGGCCATCGATCTCCGCACTCAGCGCGAGACTCGAAGCGACGCGTTCATCTCACGATCGCTGGATTCCCGCCTGCGCGGGAATGACGTCGTCTCCGAAGCGCAATGCGCCAAGCAAGAAGGGCGGGACTGAACCCAACATGAGCCGCCGTAAATCGCCACCGCCTCTGCAACGAAAAAACCGGCGCCCGCAAACCATCGTCTGCGGGCGCCGAGAATCTATGAAGCAATACGTCTTTTTACTCGTCCGCGTCCACGCCGATCACACCCTGCGCGATGCGGCCGCCCGCATCGCCCGTCGGCTGGGACTTCAGGTCGTCGGTGCCCGCATGTACGATTACGCCCCGGCCGAGAATGCCGTTCTTGCCACGAAACTTCACAAGCTTGTCCAGACGCTTGTAGTGGCCTACGCCATCCTCATTCGCTTCGATGTTGCCCAGGTCGCCGACATGGCGCACATCCGAATCCGGTCCACTGTGATCATGACCGCCCGGGTTGAAGTGGCCGCCGGTCGCCTTGCCGTCCGCGCCGGATACATCGCCAAATTCATGAATGTGGAAGCCATGCTTCGAATTCGGCTCCAATCCCTTCACCTCCGCCTCAATCAGGATGCCGCCATTCTGACGCGTGAAGGTCACCCAGCCGCTGGCCGTGCTGCCTTCCGTCGGCGCGAGAACACAGATCGCCTTCTTCGGGCCCATGTCCATCGTGTCCCCGTGCTTCTTGTCCGGCTTGCCTTGCTCATCCGCCACCGCCAGGCTTCCGCCCAGCGCCGTCGCCGTGATCACACAGGCCGCCATCACACCCTTCAGTACCACCTTTTGCATGCTCATCGTTCACAATCTCCTTCGTTTGCGTTTCCGACCAACCCGAATTCGGGGATCATCCAATCCCTACACTACGGCAAACAATGCAAAGCGCGCGAATCTTCCACGCGCCGCCTATCCCGCAAGCAGGATCAGTGTGGCCGCCTCGTAAACCGCCGCGATCGCCAGCATTCCCGCCGTCACCAGCAGGCCGCTTGCCAGCAACTGGAACGCATCCACCACGCACTTGCCGTCGTTGCCGACGACCCCCTGGACCAGCCGCACCGGCCAAAGAAACACCACGAAACACGCCACGATGTAGGCTTCCAACTCCAACACCATCGTTACCGAG
>JAUIKJ010000175.1 GCA_030430835.1 Candidatus Hydrogenedentota bacterium | reverse complement strand
TGCTGGCCCCGGCGGTCTGAGCCGGAGTGTGTCCATTCGCGGGGAGAACGCGACGATCACACGTACGACCTCCGCCGCCGGAACGACGACCGGGATTACCGTGTCGCCCACGGGAGACCGTGCGCCCGACCGGCAGCAGGATGTCTTCGCCTTCGGCTTCGATGCCTCCTGGGAGATTGACTTCTTCGGACGCGTCGCCCGGTCGGTGGAGGCTGCAGATGCCGCCATCGAAGCCGAAACCGAGCGCATGCGCAACCTCTACGTGACGCTTGCCGCAGAAGTGGCCTTGAACTATATCGATTACCGTGTGGCCCAGGGGCGGCTTGGCATTGCACAGCGCAATATTGCCGCCCAGCAGGACACCGTGCGCCTCACCCGCGCGCGCTACGACGCCGGGCTCAGCAGTGAGTTCGATGCCGTGCGCGCCGAGGCACAGCTGTCTGCCAGCCAGTCGCAAGTGCCGCTCTTACAGACCCAGCGCGAGACGGCGCTGCATCGCCTGGGGGTGCTCGTCGGGGAAGGGCCGGGGGCGCTTGCCGGTGTGCTGGCCGAGGAGGCCGCGCTGCCCGCGGCACCGGCGGACGTACCCGTCGGCCTGCCCAGCGACCTCTTACAGCGCCGACCCGACATCCGCGCATCGGAGCGGGAACTGGCCGCAGCCACGGCACGCATCGGTGCCGCCATCGCGGAGCGCTTTCCCAAATTTACCTTGACCGGTGCACTCGGTACCCAGTCCATCGGCCTGGGCTCCGGCATGCTGGATCGCGTTAACCAGGCCTGGTCCATCGGCCCTGGCGTGAGTATTCCCATCTTCGAGGGCGGACGCATCCGCGCGAATATCGACATCCAAAACCTGCGTCAGGAGCAGGCGCTCTACACCTACGAGCAGCGTATCCTGCTCGCACTGGAGGAAGTCGAGAACGGTCTGGTGTCCTTTGCCCGAGAGCAGGATCGCCGCGCCGCACTGGCCGAGGCCGTCGCTGCGAACCAGCGGGCCGTACGCCTTGCAAACGAGCGCTACACCATCGGTCTCGAAGACTTCCTCAGCGTGCTTACCGCGCAGGCCACGGTCTTCGATGCGGAAGACCGCCTGCTTCAGAGTGAGAGCCAGGTGTTGGTCAACCTCATCGCCCTCTACAAGGCCCTGGGTGGTGGGTGGAACGATGTGCCGGTGGCGACGGACGACTGAGGTCGTCGTCTACTTTGCAACCATCTCCCCGCCGCTATCCGGCGCCGCGCCGTGGTCTTCGCCGGCGAGCAGGCGCCGAATGGCCGCGGCGCCGCGCGTGGCATCGTCCACGATCAGGTACAGGCAGGGCACCAGCAGCAAGGTGATGAAGGTGGCGAACACGATGCCGTAGCCCAGCGAGATAGCCATCGGAATCAGGAAGCGCGCCTGGCGGCTGCTCTCGAAAATCATGGGCGCGAGCCCGCCGAAAGTCGTCATAGTGGTCAACATGATTGGGCGGAATCGCCGAACGCCCGCGTTCAGGATACTTTGGCGCACGCCCAGCCCCTTGCGTATCTGGCCATTGGCATAGTCGACCATGACCAGCGCATCGTTGATCACCACGCCCGACAGGGCGATGACGCCCATGACCGAGATAATCGACATTGAGAAGCCCATCAGCAGATGGCCGAGGATCGCGCCGACAATGGCGAACGGAATTGCCGTCATCACGATGATGGGCTGCACATAGCTGCGGAAAGGAACCGCCAGCAGCACAAAGATCATGAACATGGCAATGGTGCAAGTGTAGTAGAAGGACTGCATGGAGTCGCGCATGTCCGCCTGCCGCCCCTCGAAGGAATAACTCAGGCCGGGATGGGCCTGCATCAACTCGGGCAGCAACTCGCTCTGCAGCGTGCCGAGCACCTTGTTCGTCTCACTCACCGGCTCGACATTCGCCGTCACCGTCACCACGCGGCGGCCGTTGCGCCGGTCGATGTTGGTGTAGGCCCGGCCGCGCTGGACCTCCGCCACCTGATACAGCGGCACTTCACCGCCCGACGGCGTGAAAAGCATCAGCTTCTCGATGTCCGCTTCGCTGCTGCGTTCCTCTTCCGGGAGCCGCACCTTGACGGTCACTTCGTTGCGGCCGCGCTGCTGGCGAATGGGTTCCTCGCCGTAATAGCTGGCACGGACCTGACGCGCAATCATGCTTGCGTCCAGGCCCAGGCTGCGCGCCTCGTCGTTCGCCTTGAAGTCCAACTGTACCTTGCCCGGCGTATAGCCATCGTCCACGTCCTTCACATTCGCGAATTCCGTGAGCATTTCCGCCAGATCTTCCGCCGCACGCTCCAGGGTTTCCACGTTCCGGTGCGAGAGCTCCACCGAAAGCTTGGGGCCGCGGCCCGGGCCGCCTGCGTCCGCGGAGAAACGGAGCATCTCCAGCCCGGGCATCTCGCCTCCGATACTGTCGCGCCACATGTTGGTCACTTCGGCCGTGGAGAGGGCGCGGATGCTCGCTTCCACCAAATGCGCATTGACCTCGATCTCGTTCTCGCTTACCAGCGCGAAGACGCCCATGCCAAGCTTTTCCCCGCCGTTCTCCGCCAAGACCTTCTCCGCCGATGCGACCAGGCGGTCGCGTACCCGCTCCACAGCCTCCACGGGCGCACCCACCGGGAGCCGGGCTGTCGCCTGTGCGTACTCGCCCTCGACCTCCGGCATCAAGATGAACCCCATCCGGCCGCTGCCGGGAATGGTCAGCACCGTCACCAGGATGGTCGCGAGAATGGCAACCGTCACGTAGCGCCAGCGCAGGCTGGTATGCAGTATCGGGCCATAAACCTTCTCCGCATACCAGGTCATCGAACTCGCCACGCCGCGCTGTACCCGGTGCAGCGCGCCGCGGAGCCCCGTGGTCGGTGCGGGCTTCGTGTGCGACAGATGCGCCGGCAGGATGAACAGGGCCTCTACCCAGGAAATGATGAAGGCCGACGAGACCACGATCGGGATTACCGTCCAGATCTTGCCGAAGGTGCCCGGGACGAAGGAGAGGGGGAGAAAGGCCACGATATTCGTGAGGATCGAGAAGGTGACGGGGACCGCAATGTCGCGGGCGCCGAGGACTGCCGACTTCAGGAATCCATCGCCCTGTTGCCGATGTTCGTAGATGTTCTCACCCGCAACGATCGCATCGTCCACCACGATACCCAGTGCCAGGATGAAAGCGAACATCGACACCATATTGATCGAGACATCGAAGAAGGGCAGGAAGAGCAGCGCCCCCAGGAAGGAGGTGGGAATGCCCATCGCCACCCAGAACGCCAGCTTGAACTCCAGGAAGCACGACAGGATGATCAGCACGAGACACAGCCCAAGAAAACCGTTCTTCAAGAGGAGTTCGAGGCGCTGCTGGTAGATCTCGGAATCGTCGTCCGTGACCACGTAGCCGATGCCAGGCGGCAGCGATTCCATGATTGCAGGCAGCCGTTCCATTACCGCAGTCGCAACGCTGATGGGCGTCTCCTCGCCCACGCGCATTACATTGATGCCAATGGAACGCTTGCCGTTGAAGGTCGCGAAGGTATCGGATTCTTCGAAACCCTCGCGAATCGTCGCGATATCGCCGAGGCGCACGATGGCGCCGGTCGCCGGCGCCACAATGGGAATGTCCTCATATTCCCGACCCCAGTCGCGGCGCTCCTGCACGCGCAGCAGGATCTCGCCCGCGCTCGTCTCGACCTTGCCGCCGGATCGATCCAGTGCGGAGCTTTGCACCACCTGACCCACCTGCGACAGTGTGAGCCCGTACTCGCGCAGGGTCGCCTGCGGAATCTCGATGTGGATCTCCATCTCGCGTGCGCCCACCAAGTCCACCTGCGTGATGTCCGGATGCTGGAGTAGCCCGTCGCGAACCTGTTCCGTTGCCTGGCGCAGTGTCCATTCGCTCACGTCGCCGAAGATCTGGAGATCCACGACCGAACGCCGGCGCGAAGTAATCGCGATGGTTTCTTCGCGCGTGTCCTCGGGGAAGGTGTCGATGCGGTCCACCGCCTGCTTGATGTCCTGATGAACCCGCTGCAGATCCGCCCCCGCCAGCACTTCGACCACCACGGTGCCCCGGCCTTCGGCCGCGGTGCCCATGATCTCGTCCACGTTCTCGACTGCGCGGATCTCTTCCTCGATCGCGAGCACCACACCCTCTTCCACTTCTTCCGGGCTCGCCCCGGGGAAGGGGACCGTGATCGTAATCGTGTCCGGCGTGAAATCCGGAAACACCTCCTGCTTGATCTGAGTGGTCATGTACAGTCCACCCAGAATGAACACCGCCATAAGAATATTGGGGGCGACGCCGTGCGCCGCCATCCACGCGATGGGTCCCTTGCTGCCTGCGTCGCTCATGTGTCACGGCCCTCCGCCTTCGCTTCCACGTCCAGATCCACGGCCGCTTCATCCGCGGTGCGCAGTGGCATGCCCGCCGTGCCGGTGGCCAAATCCGTGATGACGATGCGCTCGCCGGGCGCCACGCCCGACTGTGCGAGCACCGCCTCGCGATCCCGATACAACACCGCAAGGCTGCGCACTTCCAGCAGGCCTTCGTCGTTCATAACCCACACATGATCACCCTCGCGCAGGTGCTCCCGCGCGACGCGTACGGCGCCGTCCACTTCCTTGCCCGAAATCGCGGCCTCAAGGTATTGCCCAATCAGCATGCGCGGCTTGCCATCGTGCTCCGGCTTCAGGGCCATCGGATCATCGACGGCCACCAGCAGTCGCGCCATACGGCCCTCGTCTGACAGGTCCGGCAGGAGCCGGATGATCTCGCCCTCGCGCGTCGCGTCTGGGCCCCACACTTTGGGGTGACGGAGCGTCACGCGCGATCCCGGTGTCTCCGCATTGGGCAGCACGATCCAGCGCAGGTCCGACTGGGGTACCGATAACTCGATCCAAAAGGTCTCCGTGCCGACAATCCTCGCGATACTCGTCTGTGCCGTCAGGCGCGTGCCCAGGTCCACGTTTTCGCTGACCACGAGCGCGTCGAAGGGGGCTTTAACCACCGTGCGTTCCTGGTCCAGGCGCGCATCGCGCAGCATCGCTTCCGCCGCGGCGAGGTCGCCCTTGGCCGTGTCCAACTGCGGCTTGCGAAACACGAGCGCCTGATCCGCCTCGGTCAGCTCCTGGCCAAGCAACTCGTACTCCCGCAGGGCGACGTCCTGATTGCCTTCCTCCAGGGTCAGGGCCGCACGGGCACGGGTCACCTCGCTTTCCCGCTGCTGCACCGCAAAGTCGTAGTCGCGGCCGTCGATGCGCAGCAGCACGTCGCCCGCCCGGAAACGGCCGCCCGGCGTCAGGTCCTTGCTGATCTCCACAATCTCGCCCGATACCTGCGGTGTCAGTGTAACGTCATGGGCCGGCATCACCACACCGCGCGCCTCGACGATAACCGCCTCGCGGAAGGGCTCCGCCTGGACCACCTCCACCAGCCGGGCCTGGCGGGTCGGTGTTTTGCGCGTTGCCTCCGGGGCCGTGGCCATCATGCCCTGATAGATCAGGTAGGCGCCCACAAGAACCAGGATCGGCAGCACGGCCTTGAGCGTGAATACAAGCGCACGCACAACGGCCGGTGGACGCTTCGCGCCCTCGGAAGACTTCGATTCGGTCATACTACTTTTCCTCCAGCGCCGGGGACGCTGCGTCACGCATCCAGTCGCCGCCCAGGGCCAGATGCAGTTGTACGCGCAACACGAACAGGTCGTGCTCCGCGAGGATGATATTGCGTTCCAGTCCTTGGGCATTGGTCAATGCCGTGAGAACGGGGAGGTAATCACTCAGCCCCTTGCGGTAGCGGTTCAGGGCTTCGCTGTGCGTGTTCTCTGCCGCGGCGTACTGCTTGTGCAGTGCATCAATGTAGGCCTGCTGGCGGTCAATCTGCACCAGGGCGTTCTCCACTTCCGTCACCGCTGTCAGCACCACCAGGCGGTAGGCGTTCAGCCGTTCATCCACAACGGCACGCGTACGCGCGACCTCGGCCCGGCGCCGTCCCGCATCGAAGACCGGCCCGGTCACACTGGCGGCCAAGGTGGCCAGCCAGTTGTCGAAGGTCATGTCAAACTCGTCGCCGTTGAAACTGAAGCCTGCACTCATGCGCAATGCCGGGAGCCGGTCGGCGCGCGCTGCGGAAACCCGCCAGTCGGCGGCCTGCAAACGCAACCCGGCCACGCGCACGTCGGGACGGCGTGCCAGCAGGTCCGCCGGCAGCCCGAGCGGGGGCAATGCGTCCACGACTGGGTAGGCGTCGTCGCCCAGTTCCAGCGGTGTCCGCGGCGCCTTGCCCAGCAAGACCGCGAGCTCGTGGGACAAGACACCGAGCTGCGCTTCAAGCAGGCGTTCGACCAGGTCGAGCGCCTGGTCGAGGACCGCGACGACCTGCGCGTGGTGATCGGCGACGTCGTCGACCCCAACACGGGCGACTTCGACGGCGTCT
>JAUIKJ010000174.1 GCA_030430835.1 Candidatus Hydrogenedentota bacterium | reverse complement strand
AGTAGCCCTCCCGGAATCCAGCCGCGAATGACCGCCGGAGCGCTCGGGTGCCTAGCGTTCCCCCACCCGATACGCCGTAAAGCCGAGGTAGCGCCCGCTGTTCTCTGCAAGGTAATCGGCGAGGCGAATCGCGACGACCCTCTCCCCCTTGGAACTGGCGTGGAGCAGTTGCCCCTGCCCCGCTTCGTCGCGAACATAGAGGCCGCAGTGTAGTGCGAAGAGCCAGTCCACCTTGCCAACAAAGACGATGATGGCGGCGTCCGGCAGTTGGTCCTCCGCGGCCGCGGCAGCGGAGGACGGGACGTAGTGGATGGTCACGTCCCGGTCCGGAATCTCTTGCCCCACGTCGGGCGCCTTGACCTTCTGAAAGAAATCGCGCTTGCTGATGGTCCGCGTCAAGGCAACGGTGTCGACCCCAAGGTCGCGAGAGACATCGCTGCACCAGGGATTGTTCTTCACCCAGTCCGCAATCATGAAATGATTGCGCGTGGCGTAGTCGACTTGCCCCTTCTCGTAGCGAATCTTCTGCAGGGTATCGAAGGCGGTGGCGTAGTCCGGCGCCATGGAAAACGCGAGGGTCTGTTCGACATAGGTCACGCAATCGACGCGCCCCAGATCGATAAGCGGATCGGAGTCGTACTCCCCCCCCGGTCCCTCGCCCAGCGGTCCGTCGGCATAGGGCGTTCCCAGACCCAGCCGCGCCACCTCGGCCACGCGCCGCTCGAAGGGCACCCCGCGCGCGCGCAGGTCGGCCAAGTGGGCCGAGATCTCGCGCGCGTTCATGGTGGCGAGTGATGCGTCCGCACACAGACTGAGTAGCAAGGCCGCGAGGATCATGATCGGGGGCTCCTGAAAGCGCCATCATAGCAGATGCCGTGCACGCCAGGTTGCGCGTCGTCGCGTTTCGCCCCCCAAAGCGTGGTCGAATCTCCCAATTTGTAGCCCAGGCCGCCATGCACGTGTCGTTGCCTTGCCCCGCGAATGCGATCTAAACGAAGCTTTCGCAGGCATTTAACCCTCGCCGCGCAAAATGGCACCAGAATTGCCCTAGATGACACAGCCTAAACCATGCAGCATTGTAGATAGTCTCATACCCACACGTGATTCGACCCGGTCATTGCAACCCTGGAAACGAGAAGCACCCATGCGCCGAGCTATCCCCGCCCTGATTGCCCTGATTCTATCCGTTGTAGTCCATGCCGAAGATCAGATCCCGGCGGCCAAGGAGACCACGCAAGTCGTGGAGAACTTCCGCCTGATCGACCATGAGGGCAAGGCCCACGAACTCTACCGGCAGACGGATGCCAAGGCGGTTCTCCTCTACATTCAGGGCAATGGCTGCCCCATCGTTCGGCAGAGCTTTCCCGGGATCAAGGCGCTCCGCGATGCCTACGCGCCGAAGGGCGTTCGCTTCCTGATGATCAACGGCAACTACCACGACGACCGCAAGAGTGTGAAGGAGGAGGCGGAGGAGTTTGGCGTGGACATTCCGATTCTCATCGACAATGCGCAAATCGTGGTGCGCATGCTGGGCTGTGAACGCACGGCCGAGGCCATTCTGGTGAACCCCAAGACCTGGGAGATCGCGTATCGCGGAGCGATCGATGATCGCTTCGACTACGGCATCCAGCGAGCGCGGGTCGACAATGAGTGGCTCAAGGACGCACTGGACGCCTATCTCGCTGGTGAAGAAATTGAGGTGAAGCGGTCGGAGACCAAGGGCTGCAAGATCAACTTCATTGATCCGCCCGAAGAGGAAGTCAGCTACGAGCAGGTCGCACCGATCATCCAGGGCAAATGCGTGAAGTGCCACCGCGCGGGCGACGTGGGCCCCTTCGCTTACGACAGCTACCGCAAGGCCAAGGGCTGGTCCGAGATGATGCGTGAGGTCATCCTTGCGGATCGCATGCCGCCGTGGGGCGCGGATCCGGAGGTGGGGCATTTTCGCAATGACGGATCCTTGACGCCCGACGAGAAGAAACTTCTCGTGGCCTGGGCGGAAGCGGGCGCGCCGCGCACAGATGAGAATGCGGACTACCTCGCAGCACACAAGGAGGTTCGGGATTCGGAATGGCTCCTCGGTGAACCGGATCTGGAACTGGCGATGGCCGAAGCCTTTGAGGTTCCCGCCGAAGGCGCAATCGAGTACCAGCTCTTCGATATTCCCACCGGTCTGAAGGAAGACACCTGGATTCGCGGCTTTGAGGTACACCCGGGCAACGCGCGCGTAGTCCACCACGCGCTCGTCTTTATCCAGTACCCGGAGGATCGCAAGGCAGAGGAACCGCGGGTGTCCGGCGGCGCCGGCGGGTTCTTCGGTGCCTTCGTGCCGGGGGCGCGGGCAGCGTTCTATCCGGAGAAAACGGCCAAGTTCATCCCTGCGGGGGCGAGCTTTCTCCTGCAGGTCCATTACGTCGCCACCGGCAAAGTTGAATCGGACACCACCCGCCTCGGGCTGCACTACTATGACGGGATGCCGCAGCAACGCATCATCACCGATGCGGCGTATTCGGCAAACTTCGAGATCCCTCCGAACGATCCGGAGTATGTCGTGCGCGCGGAGGAGGACTACTCCATGCCGATGGTGCTCCATGCGGTCGCGCCGCACATGCACTACCGCGGCAAACACTTCGCCTACGCCGCGCATTTCCCCGATGGCCATGTCGAACAGCTCGCCTCGATACCGGCCTACAACTTTGATTGGCAGTTCGCCTATACCTTTGAAGAGCCGGTGTTGTTACCGCCCGGCACGCGCATCGTCTGTGAAGGCGCCTTCGACAACTCGCCCGCCAACCCTTACAACCCGGACCCGGAGGCCACTGTGATCTTCGGCGACCAGACCTGGGAAGAAATGTTCATCGGCTACGTTTGGCTCTCGGCGCCCGTGAAACAGTTCGAGAGGATGGCGGAACGGCGCAAGGCCTACCACGAGCGCCGCGCCCGGAAACGTGCCGAGAATCCGCCGCAAATCGAAACCACCGGACCGCCGCTTACGCCAGAATCCCTCGTCGGCACGCTGTGGCGTGAAGACCAGTTCAAGTTCCGTTTCCTCGCCGATGGCGAGTTCCTCGTCAACGAATCGATCAAGGGCACCTACCGCATTGAAGACGGTAGCCACGTGATCATCGACGTGGTGGGACAGCACTTCGAACTGGACATGATCGGCAGTGGCCTGTTCTTCGACGGCGAGCATCCGATCGAGCGGCTGGAATAGGCGGGGTGAAAAAAGGTAAAAATAGGGCTTGACACGGGGGCGGCGATTTGGCAAGATACGGGGGTGGTGAACATTTATTCAGTATCTTGCTCAACGCGAAGGAGACTATACAATGGCCGCGAACCCAGCCCCCAATGCCGATGCCAAGACCAAGGCGCTTGATATCGCCCTCAGCCAGCTGGAGAAACAGTTCGGCCGCGGCACCCTGCACCGGCTCGGCGACGACACCTTCGCCCAGGGCGTCTCGGCGATCTCCACCGGCAGCCTGTCCCTTGACATCGCGACCGGTGTCGGCGGCCTTCCCCGCGGCCGTGTCGTCGAGATCTACGGCCCGGAATCCTCCGGTAAAACGACCCTCGCCCTGCACACCGTGGCCAACGCCCAGCGCAACGGCGGCATTGCCTGCTTCATCGACGCCGAGCACGCGCTCGATCCCAGCTTTGCCCGCCGGATTGGCGTGGATGTAGACAACTTGCTGGTCTCCCAGCCCGACAGCGCCGAGCAGGCCCTCGAGATTTGCGAGAGCCTGGTACGCAGCAACGCGGTAGACGTCATCGTAATCGACTCCGTGGCGGCCCTGGTGCCAAAGGCGGAAATCGAAGGCGAGATGGGCGATTCCCACGTCGGCCTGCAGGCGCGGCTCATGTCGCAGGCACTGCGCAAGCTGACCGCCATCATCAGCCGCTCGAAGACCCTGGTCATCTTCATCAATCAGATTCGCGAAAAGATTGGTGTCATGTTCGGCAGCCCGGAAACCACGACGGGCGGGCGCGCCCTGAAGTTCTACTCCAGCGTGCGCTTTGACATTCGCCGTATCGGCACGCTCAAGGATCGCGATCAGGACGTTGGCAACCGGGTGAAGGTGAAGGTGGTGAAGAACAAGCTGAGCGCCCCCTTCAAGGTGGTCGAGTTTGATCTGCTCTTCAAGGAAGGCATCTCGCGTGAAGGCGACATCCTGGATCTTGCCTTGGCCGACAAAATCATTCAGAAGAGCGGGGCCTGGTTCTCCATGAACGGTGAGAACCTCGGGCAGGGTCGTGAGAATACCCGGCAATTCCTGAAGGACAATCCGGATCTCACCGAAGATATCCGCAACAAGATCATTGCAGCACGTGGTCTGCCCTGGATCGGCGCTGCCGCGCCACCGGCAGGCGCCAACGAGGAAGACGCGGGCGCTGGAGAAGACTAAGCAAGCACCGCAGCCCTCCCCGGCGCGTACGGCGCGGATCCGCCGTACGCGAATCCGCCTCTTTGCCTTGTTGGTACTGACGGGCGTATTCGCGGCGGGCGTGCTTTTCGTCAAGTTCAAGCTGGAACAACTGCGCGGCAACGTGCAGTCGGTGGCCGGTGAGCTTATGGGCGGTGACCTGCACCTCGGCGCCGTGCAGGTCTATGGCCTGCGTGGACTGTATATCGAGGACTTCGCGATCGAGACCAGCGCCCCGGACGGCCCCGCCATTCGTGTGTCTGCGCCGGAGGCCTTTCTGCTGATCGACTTTGTCGATCTTTTCTATGGCCGGGTCACCATCGATCGCGTACAGATCGACGATGCCGAAATCACAATCACGCGCCCCATGGGCGCCGAATGGTTCGGCGCCGACCTCTCCTCCATGATGAACTCGTCCGGCATGGGCCCCCAGTTTTCCTTCCGTGTCCTCGGGCGCGACTGCCGGCTCCGTATCCAGAACGTCGTCGGCGATACCCATATCGAAGTGGAAGACCTGGACCTGGACGTCGTGCGGCTCCCCGAATCCGAGGAGATCCTGGCGCGGGCTGCCGGGCATCTGGCGGGCCGCCGGGACGATGCCCTCCGCGCCAATCTGCGCTACGCCTCCCTGGACGACTTCGACCTGCGGGTGGAGCATGATCATCTGGTCGCGGATGACATCAACGTCTTTCTCCCCGCCCAGCGCCAGTTCATTACCTCGGGAGAGGCCGCGCCCCGCTTGCGCATCGCCGGCTACCCGAACCGCGTCCTCGTGGTTTCCCTCGAGACGGACTTTCACAACATCGCCCTCCGTAACCAGCCCGACCTCATCGCGCCGCTCACCGGCCGCCTCGAAGCGCTGGCCAGTTTCAACCGGGACAACGAACGGCTCGAACTGACCACGGCCAATATCGTGACCGGCCAGTTCGGTGGCCGGGTCGACGGTGCCGTCGACTTCACCACCGCCTACCCGGAACTCGACCTGCGCGTGCAGGTAGACCGCGTTCCCGTGCTGACCATCATGGACTACCTCTTCGAGGGACGCAGCGGCGAGTTCGGCGCGCTCGACGTCGATCTCGGCGATGCCTATGCCCTGAATCTGCGACTGGGCGGGACGACCAACGCCCCCACGATCACCGCGGAAGCCCAGGTCTCCACCGGTGCCGTCACCTTGGCCCCCGCCTCCCCCCAGATCCCCGCTGCCACCCTGAATGTCGGCATGATGCAGGTGACCTGGGATTCGGCAGCGGGTACGCCGCAAGGCCGTCTCAATATCACCGGAGGCCACATCGAGCATGCGGCCGCGGGCGTTCGGGCAGAAGATGTCACCGGCGCGATCCGTCTTGAGGGCGACCAGCTTATCTTCGATCCGCTCAATGCGAAGGTTACCGGCTATCCCTTCACCGGTAGTGCGCGCTTCAATCTCGCCTCGCGAGAGACCCAGTTCGAGGTCAGCGGCACCGTCGCACAACTCGAATCGGTGCCCTTGCTGCAGAACATCAAGGACGTATCCCTCGCCGGCGCGGCAGCCTTCCGTTGCAAGGGCGATATCAAACCCGATCGCTACCTCTTCGATCTCGGCATCGACGCGACCCAGGCCGAGATCGGCTTCGAATGGTGGTTTCGCAAACCTGTCGGACTCGGCTGTGGCACCACGAATCTCAGCGTGGAGATGGTCCCCAACAAGCAGATTCAAATCAACGGCGATGTCAACCTCAACGCGATTCTTCTACAGGGCACCGTCGGCATCAAGCGACAGGGCGGCGCCTGGGGGCTCGATTCCATTCGCGCCAAGATTGATCGGGTCGACGCGGACACCGCCAGCCGCTGCCTGCAAATCCCCTATCGCCTCGAAGGCGGCGCGGCACTCGACGGCACCTTCGATTGGAAGCGCGCAGGCAGCGATCCGAAGAACAACATCTTCACCATTGCCGGTGCCATAGAAACCCTGCGCGCCTATCCCCGCGGTGGCACAACGCCCATTCGCCTCGACGCTTCGCAGGTGAGTGTCACGGTCGACATTT